>JAYSST010000207.1:0-11519 GCA_043720435.1 Bdellovibrionales bacterium | reverse complement strand
CAACAAACCTGATCATGAATTACACGATCCACAAAGGTTTCGTAGCAAACGCGAGCGTTCAGTACATTGGCGAGCAGGTTTATAACTCGGGAAGCTTAGCAGTTCCGGTTGCAGCTGTTGTTGACGCTTCCACGTTGATCAATCTCGGTGCTCGACACGAGAATCTTTTCGACAGCGGAATGTTTCTCGATGCTCGCATCTACAACTTGGCCGATACACCTCGCTTCCAAGGCGGACAGAGCGGAACGCAGATTCCATTTCGACAGGCAGGTCGTTGGTATTTCGCGAGCCTCGGTCGCGAGTTTTAAGAGACAGCACCTTTCGGTAGATTGTTAAGAGTTAATACAATTGCCGGCTGGAAGAACGCTCATCGAAAGATGGGCGTTTTTTTTGTCGTATAGCCTGTAGGGACCACGACTAGGTTCGCTCGAGATTGCTTACTATTGATCGCTGCTAGGGTTGGGGCAGGCTCGGTATGGGTCAGGTTGCAAAGCCAAGGTAAACGTCGCCGGGGCTTAGTTTCCGCCTTTTGTCTTCAAGTAATCAACAACGCTTGTATGCCCGCCGAGTGAAGCGAGTCCGAGCGGCGAGAGGCCGTTTTGCGCCTTCACGTTTACGTCAGCCGACTTTTGTTCAGCAAGATACTTTACGATTGGAAGATGTCCGTCCATCGCGGCCATGCCGATTGCAGACAAACCTTTTTCCGACTGAACGTTTACGTTCGCTCCACCTTCAGCAAGAACTTTAACGACTTCGAGGTTTCCGCGTTTCGATGCGGCCATAAGCGAAGTTGTGCCAGTATTATCTTTCGAGTTTACATCCGCTTTCTTAGAGAGGAGGAAGCGTACGATATCGACGTGGCCTTGAAGCGAGCTCAGCATCAATGGTGTCAGGCCTTTTTCGGTTGCGCTGTTAACGCTCACATTTTTTTCAACGAGCGACATGACGGTAGGCAACTCACCTTGCATGGCAGCCTTGATAAGATCCTTCTCCTGCGCAGCGTCTGCAAAAGCAGACGGCGCCTGAAGTGTCAGGCTCAGCACCACGATGAGAGAGGCTTTTTGCATTTTCACTCCGTGTTTTCCTCAGATGAATTACTCGTGTGCACATCAATTATTTCGACTCTTGCTAGGTGTTGTCAATAGCACTCAGGCACTCTTGCGTTGCGGTTTCCCAGAACCAGTTGAATTTCCGCTGCGATTCATAGGCACGACTCGAGCGGTTTCTGTACGAGACCCTTGAACGAGCGTTTCGAGTCGTTCGACGGCAGCGGCAAGTGTCTCAGATTGACCACGTAATGAGTCAGAAAGTTCCGAGATATCTTGTGCCAGCTTGTCGCTTTGCTCGGCCGTGTCTTTCAGTTCCATCATCGCACGGCTAACCTGCTGGATGCCTGCTTCTTGCTCTGAAGCTGCACCGGTGATCGAATCAACCATCGTTTTTACTTCGGCAGTACGACCCGTGATACGTTCGAAAACGGTCGCGCACTTCTGAGACATTTGATTGGCGGAAGCAACTTTTCCCTTTGTGCTTTCGACGATCTCAGCAACTTTCTTCGTACTATGATCAAGAAGTTTTCCGATCTCTTGTGCAGCGAGACCGCTCATCTCTGCAAGTTTTCCGACTTCGGCAGCGACAACCGAGAATCCGCGGCCGTGTTGGCCGGCGCGCGCAGCCTCGATCGAAGCGTTGAAAGATAAGAGCTGTGTTTTGAAAACGATGTCGTTGATAATGTTCGTTTTGCTTCGAATCGATGAAACAACTTGATTCACGACTTCAAGTTCTGCGTAGGCGCGTTCGATGTCGAGCATGGCATTTCGCATTTCATTGATAACTTCTTGTCCGTTCGCGCATTCGCGGAAACTCTCTTCAGATGAGTTTAGAGCTTCTGCAGAGTGGCGGACAGTCTGACCAAGCATGCTCTTCATTTCTTCCATGCTGCTAACGCTCTCGGTAATTGCTGCCGCCTGTTGACCTGATGCCGATGCGAGACGGGACGATGACGCCGAGGCGTCGCCAGAAATATTCAAAACGTTTTGTACGACGTCAAGAAGCCGCGTGCTTACGATTTGCAGTTTCGCAACGATCTCGCGCATCGTAAAAAAGAACAACATCGCGAATGGCACGCCCGCGAGAATGAGTGCCCATCCGGCTGTCATCGCACGTTCTGAACCTACGATGGCTGAATCGACTGAACTGCGAAGCTCGAAGGTTTGTTTTTCTTTTATGGCGACCGACCATTTTTCGAGTGCAGCCAATTCAGTGGCTGAGGCCTGAAGTTTTGATTGTGCAGAGGCGAGTGTGTCCAGTCCTGCGACAACGTTTTGAAGAATGTCGCTCGTTGATTTGTATGTGGCTGTGTAGCGTGTCTGAACCGCTTCGAGATCAGTAATTCTTCCAGCTGCACGGCGTTTCAACTCGGTGAATGACGTTAACACGCGTCCGTTCGCTGACTCGAGACTTGCAACTCCATCCATGCCGGCAGAGAAAGCGTTTTGGACGACCGAATGTTTGACTGCGCCGAGGTTGACACTGAGACTTTCCGATACCTCAAGCATCGGCAAATGGTCCTCAACCAGCGTTCGCATCAATGTCTGATTTCCCTTCGAGATCACAAGGTTGGCAGAGAAGTAGACTAAGAAGCCGGTGATCCCTAAGGTGAGAAGGAACACCATCTTCTGCTGTATGCTAAATTTAGCGAGCCAAACTTTTATCTTCACGGAACGCACCTCAATCAACATAGATACCGGCAACTCATCGGATATGAGGCACGATTCATAAAGTCGATTGAGGTCACGGGCCCGGATAACGGGCCGAGGGTCTAGTCTAGTTCAGGCTGCCGAAGTCGATCTCGATATAGAAAGATCCCATCGGAGTGACCATTGGCATGATCGTCAGTTCTGGCGGGGTCGATCGTTTAATGCGGCCGAGATCTTTCTTTCGAACGATGCGCGGGATGACCGATGGAAGGCGAAACTTCTCTTTATCATTCAAATTGGACTTCGCGTGACCATAGATCATGTTGAGAAGTTCAAGGGCCATACTTTCGACCAGGTCGGAGTCTACGAGCTGATCCTTGCCGAGCATCGCGTGGGCGAATCGCTCCAAAACCTTTACGGATGAACAAAGCCGAAACTCTGCTTTCATAAACTCGTTGTTGACGGGAACGACGCTAACCAAATCTATTTCATTGAGCGGGAGAGCTTCTACTTTTGAAAAGTAATTTTCGTCACACGAGACGGTCGATTGCAGTGTCAGGTGGACGGCTTCATAGGCCGCATTTACCAAATATTTGAACAATAATTTTTTTGATTTCGCATCGCCAAACTTTTTGTTCAGATCGGCTTTCGCACTTTCACGGGTTTGATTGAACGTTGCCTGAAGACTCATTTGATGGATCTGATCAGTGATTGCCTCGTCCATATTGATAGAGAGCATTTTCAAATTGTTTTGTTTCAATTGTACTTCGAAAGTTTGAAGCATGCGATAGAACCCTGCCGGTGCTTTCGTCAGTTTTCCGAAATCAAGCACGTGCATTTCAACTTTTAACGCCGACCATTGCTTGAAAGTCTCGATGAGTCCGAGAAGCGCGCTTTCTGTTACGACCGGCGGCAGCTTTATGTAATGAACGCCCTGCAGAGTTCTGCTGGTAATATCGTTCGGACTCTCTGGCAAGGTGGGTGCGGCTTGTGCGCTTGGTACGCTAGATGTGCTCATACTTTTACACTTTTGGTGGAGCGTTTAAGATTGCGCAGATTT
This sequence comes from Bdellovibrionales bacterium, assembly GCA_043720435.1. Classification (GTDB taxonomy): domain Bacteria; phylum Bdellovibrionota; class Bdellovibrionia; order Bdellovibrionales; family JAMPXM01. The sequence goes on along the minus strand of JAYSST010000207.1, from coordinate 7,760 downwards.
TCTCTTTAACCGTGGCATCTGAGAACGGCTTTACAACATAATCTGTAATTCCGTGCTGAAGCGATTCAAGGATCGCGCTTTTTTCTGTCTCGGAAGTGATGAAGACCACCGGCAGATTAGCCATTTTTGGAGTTTCGCGCATCTTGCGAACAAGCTGGATGCCAGTCATATTCGGCATGTTCCAGTCGGATAACACGAGATCGATATTGAAGTTCTTCAACACTTCGTAAGCTTCGTTGCCGTCGCCGGCTTCAAAGATTGTTTTAATCCCGCAGTCGTTACAAATTTTTCGGAGTTTGAGTCGAATGGTGCGCATGTCGTCCACTAACAGGACTGTCTTTTTATCCACAGGTAAAAACTCCGTCTCGTGATGTAGCCGCTATGCTCATCATAACGTGACGAAATTCAGTCTTACAAACGATGTCTTGCATCGATGTTTCAGCTCGCTCTAGGTCGAGCTTATTTTTAAGCCGCGTCTCAACATAGTCACACTGCTCTTTGCGCTGTTATTCTTTTGAGAGTGGAAAATTCTGAAAGTGCTATTGACGCAGAGATTATGGCGGCTTTTTTTGAAGACGCAACCGACGTACTCCAGCAATGGGAACGTTTCTGTCTCGCTTTGAATGAAGAGACTGGACCGATCGCTTTCGAGCCGATCTTACGTTGCGCTCATAATTTGAAGGGTAGCGCAGGAATGGTGGGCTTCATGTCGATGCACCAAAAACTGCACCACATCGAAGACCACCTCGTCATTATGAAGCGACTTCAGATGACGGCAACAGAAGAAGTTATCGGCATTCTACTAGACATTGAGCGTACGATACGACTCTGGGTCGACGCGATCCGAACAAATCCTGATACGAAACAGGTGTTTGATGCCGGCGATTTAGAAAAAAGATTGAAAATGCTAACTGATTCTTCTGCACCGGCGATGCAAGGCAAAACGACATCGAAACAAACGTTGAAGATGGAAACATCAAGGCGCAAAAGTCTCGATGGTGAGAGGCGCATTGAAACCCGTTCGGACGAAACGTTGCGAGTTGCAGCTTCGAAACTTGATCGCCTTGTTCAGCTCGTCGGAGAAATCTCGCTTCATCAATCGCTATTGGTGCGTGCGGCTCTAGATAATTCGCTCAACACGCCGGCAGTAAGAAACGTCATCGATTTAAAGTCAAAGCTCACCCAAGATTTGCAGGACGCTGCTCTTAGTCTTCGAATGATCCCGGTCGAAGGGCTCTTTCAAAAAATCGAGCGCATGGTTCGCGATACAGCGAAACGTGAAAGCAAACAAATTCAAGTTCGTCGCCTAGGCGAAGACGTGGCGCTCGACAAGCTCATTGTTGAAGGCATGGTTGAGCCGTTGATTCACATTGGCCGAAATGCAGTCGACCACGGCATCGAGACTCCAGAAGAGCGAGTGAAGAGCGGCAAACCACCGCATGGAACCGTTCAGCTGATCGCCGAAAACACGAGCATCGGTGTAACGTTAATTTTCAAAGACGACGGTCGTGGAATTGATCCAGAAAAAGTTTTTACGAAAGCAGTTGAAAGGGGTTTACTTGAAGCGAACGCCGACATCAGCCAGGCCGCAAAGCTGCAGCTGATTTTTCTACCTGGCTTTTCAACTGCCGAAAAAATCACAGAACTCAGTGGCCGCGGTGTCGGTATGGACGTGGTTTCATCGGCGGTCAAACGCATGGCAGGACAACTTGATGTGCAGAGTGAAGTCGGCAAAGGCACCACGATTCACATTATGCTTCCGACAAATCTCTCGATCATCGATGCATTGATTGTGAGAGTAAACGGTGCACTGTACGCCGTGCCTAATCGCGACATCCAAGAAGTCATCGATCTGCGTGATTATTCTGTGAATTCGATAGATGGCGATCATGAGCAAGCGATCGATCTGCGTGGAAAGATCGTTCCTGTAGCCATTGTCGATTTATTTTTATCGCAGAACAAAGACATCGCATGGGCCGATCGTACCGCCGAACGTTCGGCAGTGCCACGCCCTGCGATTGTTGTACCGCTCGCGGAGGATATGCTGCTGCTTGGAGTCGATGCCGTTATCGGTCAGCAACAAATCTTCGTTCGCCCACTGATGGGACATTTAACAACAGTCACGTATTACAGCGGTTCGACGATTTTATCTGACGGGGAACCATGCATTATTCTGAACGTCTCTGAGATGGCTCGACGCTATTTCACATCGCAGTAAGGGAAGGCTATCGTGTCACAAGAATCTCGACCGGATCTACAGGCCGAAGATGCTCAGAAATTTCTAATATTCCAGATGGGCGATGAGCTATTTGCAACAGCGCTTGTTGAAATTCGCGAAGTTATTGAGTTTCACCAGGCAAAACCAATTCCCCATATGCCGGCGTTTTTTAAAGGCGTCATCAATATTCGCGGCGAAATAATCGGCGTCATTGACCTGCGTGAGCGTCTTGGCGTTACGGGGTCGGATGCCACCCGTTGCCAACTCGTCTTTGAAACTGATTCGGGGCCCTTGGCAGCGATCGTCGACCGGGTTCATTCGGTTACGATTATTGAAGAGTCACAGATGGACCGCCGAACCACGATCGGCGTACAAGGGGTCGACCGCTCGTACTTTTTGGGCGTCGGAAAAGTTGAAGACCGAATTTTTACGCTGATCTCGTTGCGAAAACTCCTGAAAAAAGACGAGTTACCCGAGGCTCTGTAGAAGAGTTTCTCACCGTGAATTCGTTCGGTAGGTGATCAGCTGTTAGTTTTTCGCTGCAAGTCGCCCCTCGAGTTCGCCAATGCGTTTTCGAAGCTCCACTGCATTTCTCATGACGGCGGAGTTTTTCATATAATCAGCAAGCGGTTGAGTAGGGAGGCCGGCGTATGCTCCTGGCTTTTCAATATCTTTGGTGACGCCGGCACGGTGTAAGAGAACGGTGTCGTCGCAGACAGTCACATGATCAGCTATTCCAGTTTGGCCGCTCGACATCACGCGATTTCCGATTTTGGTTGAGCCCGCAACGCACAACATGGAAGTCAAAAGGCAATCTTGCCCGATCTCAACGTTGTGGGCGATGTGGCAAAGATTGTCGAGTTTCGTACCACTGCCGATGCGTGTCTCGCGGTAGGTCGCGCGATCGATGCAACAATTTGCGCCGAGACGAACGCGGTCTTCAATGACGACGATTCCAGTTTGGGGTATCGGAAAACTTTTTCGCGCAGAATCTTGTGCGAATCCGTAACCTTCAGATCCGACCACCGTTCCCGAGCCGATGACGACGTCGTTTCCAATTCGACTGCCATAGCCGATGACGCAGGCTGGGTGAAGCAGGGTGCTAGCTCCGATAACGACATCGTTCTCGATGACCACTCCGGCCATGATGCGTGTGTTTTCACCAATTTTTACTCTTGCGCCGATCACGACACGAGGCTCGATGACAGCGCTCGAAGCAATTTCAGACGACTCGTGAATAATGCTAGAGGGATGTATCCGATCGCTCCAGCCTGCTTTTGCAAAATCTCGATCTGCGTAGTGTTGTTTAATCCAAGCGTGCGCAAGCGGAACGTGAGCCGCAACCAAAAACGTGATACCATTTGCGCGACCGCCGATCTGCGAGATTAAACTTTTTGAAGTGACAACGACGGAGGGTCTTTTCTCATCTATCTGTGTGAAATATTCTATTTTGTCGATAAAGACGAGGTCGCCACGTTTTGCATTTTCAATCGCGCTGATTCCGGTGAACGTAACCTTCGGATCACCGATAATTTCTAGCACAAGACCGCGCGTCCTCATTTCAGTTACGACATCCTGCGCCTGGAATTGTGTTTTCATGTTTCCGAGAAAATCATATCGGATTGCGTCGGGCAATCTCTGGTACGCAGGGACGTCGCAGTTTTCTGCAAACCAAGTCGTAAATGCCCCGCAATTCGACTCGTTCGCGAGAGAAGACAGACTTACTGCACGCGGTCGGCGTTCGAGATTGCATTAAAGAAATGGAAACAGTCGCCGGTGATCTTTTTAAAGAGTGGGAAAAGGAAGCATCTAACATTGAAACCGATTCGCTCCGCAAGTCGAGGGCCGGAATATCGAGCGCGATATTGGGCGCCTTTTGGCAGATTTGCAGAAATCGATTGCAGAAGCAGATAGTTTCATAGCGGAACTCGACTAGTCGGGCCAACGTCCAAGTCTAGAAGCCGGCGCTCGACCTCATCCATTATGAGACATTTTCCGATAATACTCGTGAGGAATCACGAGCGTGAAAGCATTTACACAATTCTGGGACATGTCGAAAAAGAACAAAATCTTTGCGATTTTCGTTCTCGCGATTTGTTTTGGCGCGATCGAATTTACAACGGGGTTTTTCTCGCAGGTGCCGGGAATGATCAGTTCGAATTCCGGCGGACAGGTGGTCGCCGTTGTTCAAACGGTAACAACGGATGTTCGCCAGAAGCCGGTAGAAGAAGAAAGCTGGTATCAAGCCGAGCCTCTGAGTGATGTCATTCGCGGTGATGCGATCTATTCTGGAAAACAATCTCGCGCCCAAGTCAAAATGCAATCCGGAGGCATTTTAGAGCTTGGCGAAGAGACGCTCGTGATATTCGACGATGTCGACGGAGTCACGATTCCAGATGTCGCTCGTGGAAAAGTGAAAATTAAGATTTCCGGTGAAATGAAAATTGCTATTTCGGGCGAAGTCACCGAGTTCTCGGGTGCACAATCCGAACTCGAGTTGAGTGCCAACGGCGGACTGGGAAGCGTTCGAACCCTCAAGGGTAAGATTGCGGTCACTCGAAAAGGTGCATCTGTGCGAAATCTCGTGACGGGGCAAGAGATGGATATCTCTGCGCCTCCGGGTGGCGCGCCTCCCAAAATTCAAATTCCAAAAGCGGGTGAATTGAATTCAGAAGTTAAGCTCTCGTCAAAACGCCAGACGATCGCCAAGAAAATTGTGAATGCTTTGCCATCAACTGAACCTGAAATTTTGCTGCCAAAGCCGGCTGTTCAGCCAGACCCGATGTCAGAATCGGTCTCTTCGCCAGATTTAAAGCCGGAGCCAATTCTTGAAGCTGTGAGTAAACCGCTACCTCCGCCCGAACTGCCTCCACTCGGAGAAGGCCCCGAAATAGCTTTGACGATTCCTGATCCGCCGGATTCAGCTCGTGCGATCGAGGCACTTTCGATTCAAGATCCAGCGCTCAAAATCGATCGAATCATGAAGGTTCAAGAAGTTTACCAGCGCCGTGGAAAACGCGCGCTTGTAAATCGCGTGGGACTGAAGACACTAAAAGTTCCAGTGGCTCTCGCATGGAATGGCGCTAAACCTGAAGACAAAGTTTTTGTTCAGGTTTCGAAAGAAAAAGGTTTTGCGAAACCGTGGACCGAACGTGAGGCAACAGGTCGGAACATAGTCATTCCAGATTGGAAACCCGGCCGAAACTTTTGGCGCATTTCACGAGATCGCCAGACGTGGAGCGACGCCGGTGAGGTTATCGTGAAGCCGACTGTTGCGATCGCCCAAAGTCCGTCAATCTCAGTCTTCAAGAAAAGTGTCATCGTCCACGCGAAAGGGAGAGGCCCCGAAGCGCAAGCGAAGCTTCGTTTTCAGGACAGCGGCCTTCCCAAAGCCCGAGGGTGGGTGCTGCAAGGTTCCGAGACATCCGCTTTCGCGGCGAAGAAAACGCGAACCGTCTATGTCACTGAACCGCGGATCGATATTCCGCTAGCAAAAGCGGGGAAATACTTCTTCCGTGTTCGCTCTGTAGCGGGCGCGGGCGAAATTTCAAGCTTCTCCGAGCCCGTACAAGTCAACGCTGTAAAGGCGGTCGCTCCACCGGTGAAGATTCGCGAAAATCTTGCTAAGAAAAAAGCCCTGGAAGAACGCGATATCGCATCTGATGAACTTAAGGATGACTTTACAAAGCAGGAACCTGAAGTGGCGCGCCAGACATCGAAAGCGCGATCCGTCGTCAAAGAAGAACCTGTTAGGCGGTATCGTCCGTGGTCTGTCACGCTCGAAGGCGGCGTGACCGCATTGGTCTCGAGCGAGCAGTTGGCGACATCCGTCGATGCAGCAAGTGTTCACGTTCTCGGTCTTCGTGGTGGATACGACGACGGACGCAATTCTGCTAGTGGCGCCTACCATTCTAAATTTGGCGCCTCGAACGCGCAAGGATCGGCCCAGGGTAACTCGCGTCTTGATGGTCGCTACACTCGTTGGTGGCAGACGAAATGGAATTGGTTACGGCTTGGGTGGGCTGGCGGATTCAGCAGCTACAACAACTCAAGTTCACCGAACTTCTCAAAAGGATACACGGCGGCGAAAACGGGTCTGAATGTCGCGATGAAGCTTGGAGATAAGTGGAAAACCGGCGGCGATGCTCTCATCGGCACCTGGACCGACGCGAATCAGCTTTACGAATTTGGCGGATATTTGTCTTACGATTTCACATCCGAGCTAGCCTTTGGTGTTGGATATCGAGTTAGCCTCTTCGAGGCGGGCATACCGAGCTCGGCACCGATTGCACTTCCGTATCGCGAGGCCATGGGCGAGGCCTACTCAAGTCTGAAATTCGCGTTTTAGCCTCGGATTTCATAGCGAGATTACCGATAGGTCATTGGTGACGGTCGAATTACGCAAGCCTCAAATTGGCGACATCATTGCAAAGTACAAAATCCTTTCGAAGCTGGGAAGCGGCGGAATGGGTGACGTATACCTTTGTGAAGATGCGGCACTTGATCGACAAGTAGCAGTCAAAATCATGCACTCGCTCGATCACACCGACAACGAGATTGCGAATCGGTTTCTTCTCGAAGGCAAATCGCTTGCCAAACTAACTCATCCAAACATCGTGTCTGTTTTTGGACTCGGTGAAGAAAACGGATTCTTATATATTGCAATGGAGCATGTCCCGGGACGCTCGCTCTTTCAATTATCTCGCGAACGGCGCTTGTCGATTCGGGAGATGATTGCCATATTTTCTGACATTGCCGCAGGCCTCGATCACGCGCATAGCCAGGGCATCGTTCATCGAGATATAAAGCCGGCGAACATTCTAGTCGACAACAAGGGACGCGCAAAAATCATCGACTTTGGAATTGCTAAAGTTATCGGTGGCGGTGGAACTGGTCCTGATGGGGTCAAGACCAAAACCGGAGCGATTATCGGCACGCTTAACTACATAGCTCCGGAATTGTTCCGTGGAATAGAGCCAAGTCCGAGTTCAGATATCTATGCGCTTGGACTTTTGTTCGCTGAGATGTTGACCGGGCGAACTCCTTTTAAAGGGGAATCACAGTTCGCCACGATGGAATTAATTCGAGACAACAAGCTTTCGATCCCGGACAATCTTCAGGTACTTCTGCCAGAAGAAACTTGGACGATTCTTCAAAAAATTATTCACAAAGATCCGGAATTTCGACCGCGCACGGCTGTGCAGGCTGCGAAAATGTTAGAAGCGATTGAGTTTCCAAATTTGCCTGGCTATTTCAATTCTGAGCTTGTCTCCGTTCGTATTGAGAACGTTGACGAATTGCAGGAGCTCCTTGAAGTGGCAGAGGTCGATCAGGCGGAATGGCAATTTGTTCTCGCCCTCGCCGTTCGAAATCAACTTACGGACGGCGCAGAAGAACCCGCAGAAGAAACTACCAGATTGATTGAGAGAACCGGAGTTTTCATTCCGGGTAATCTGTTGCAGTCATCGCTCGAATCCTATCGTCGAGACGTCGATTCAATTCTCACAATGAAACGGGCCGAGGCCCTTTCGATGCTGACGCC
>JAYSST010000206.1:0-1775 GCA_043720435.1 Bdellovibrionales bacterium | reverse complement strand
TGAAGGCAGCCAAGATCGAGTGTTCTCAGAAATTATGAAGGGTCTGAAGCTCGAGTTCTCGTTTGACGTTCGAACGATCGGAGAACGCACCGCCCTTGTTCGAGCACCAGGTTCGGAGCTCGAAATCGTGGCTAAGATTCCGAACGATATTCCAATTTTTGTCATTCACGCCCCGTTGTTAAAACTTACAGGCATGACGAGCGATGAAGTATGGAGCTTGCTTGAAGAACTCAACTCGCACGGTGAAGCCGGCCATTTTGAAGCAGATATCAATAACGAAATTCTAAGCTTTACGGCTTGGAAACACCTGACGAACGATCTGCGGAATTTCAGTTTCGATCACATCGTATTTTCAGTCATTCGTGCCCACGCGATGGCCAGTGAATGTGTTTACGGCGCGCCGATTCTGCCGCCTGACTCAAGCGCCCGCAACCGATAGGGATTTTATCAGCAGGTCAGGCGCGAGTACGCTTGACGTTTTTTTCGTCATACGCGAGCTGACTTTTTCTACGCCCAACATAAGTTCGCGAATTGATCCCGCTACGACGAAATTGCACAATGCTTTGACTCGTTTACCGTTCTCCCAAAGCTCGCCCTCACTCTGAAAACCGAACTCTCCAGACCCAGCCTGAAAACCCGAATGATAGCCAGTAAAGTCTGTCACGTAGATCAGCTTTGGGTGCGAGGCGAGCAGTTCTTCGAACGAAGCTGTCCCCGGCGCTACGACAAGATTCGAGGGACCAATCCCTAGCTCGTCCTTCGCAGAGCGACGGGCACTTGCTGTGTGCGGGAGTCCCAGTTTCCGCGCGTACACAGTATTAGTCAGAAATGAGGTCAAAACGCCGTCTCGAATAAGATACGTTTTCTTCGCGCGAGCACCTTCGGCGTCGAACGTGCGATTCCCAACACCATCCTGTAAGCTTGGATCGTCGGTTAACGTTAAAAGCTCGCTTGCGATCGTCTTACCAATTTCCGTTTCAGCTTTTCCATCTTTACCGATCGAACCAAAGATCGAAGTACGCTCCGAGATTGATTTCGCAGAAAAATAGTCCACGATCAGTCCGAAAACTTCGGCAACGACGTCGCGATCGATAACGACCGGATAGCGTCCCGTTGCCGGAGAACCTGCGCCAAGTTTCAAGAGCGCTTTTCGCCCGGCGCTTTTAGCAACCTCGCTGATGACGTCGATTCCGCCCCTGGAAGCATCGCGAGTGAAAAAACTGTCGCCCGCCATGCGCGATTCATCGCCTTGCTTTGCTAAGCAATAAGAATAACCAGAAACTGAGGTTCGTCGTTGGCGTGCGCGAACACCGCGCGTGTTGAAAATCAGAAATTCGCCACTCGATTCACCGTAGCTATTATAGGGAACACTCGAAATTCTGGTATCCACTTCTTTCGTTTTGCGCTCAATTTCGAGAGCGCGCTCGATTTTATGATCGATCGAAACGGTGCCAAGAGAATCGTTAAACAAAGTTGGATCTTCTGCGACGACATCAGTCGCGGCAAAAAGTTCGACGGATTCGTTCTGCAGCTGTTCTTTCGAACGGCCGCGAGTCGCGAACTTCGCGTTTTCGAAAGCTTCATTGTAGGCCGCCTCGAGATCTTTATCCTCGAGACTTTCAGTCCAGCAGTATCCTTCGACGCCACCGAGAATAACTCGAAGTCCACCGACGTGTGACTGCGAGGAATCAAATTTTTCGAGCTTTCCGTCATTGACTGAAAGTCGCAGGCTTTCTCCGCCTTCGATCAGAAGCTCTACCTCGGATCCGTCTCGT
>JAYSST010000205.1:0-1776 GCA_043720435.1 Bdellovibrionales bacterium | reverse complement strand
GAATCGAAATCGCCGAGCCGGTTTTGCCACTGCTCGCGGTGTTCTCTTGCGCTTCTTCAACAACTTTTACTTCCATGCCGTTACTTCCACGAATTCATCCCAAACATGACATAGAACGTGTTGATCACTTGGGTCAAAAAGAAGTCGGCTACGATGACCATCACCATCGAAAGAACGACACCACGATTCGTTGCAGTGCCAACACCTTCAGCACCACCTTTGGTGTTGTACCCACGGTGGGTACAAATCACGGCGAAGAACAGACCGAAGATCGCTGCTTTGAACAGACCTTCGTTAATGTGAAATGGCTCTAACCACATGAACGTGCGATCGAAGAACGCAGCCTCATCCATTCCTAAAAGTTTGATACAAATAAGCCAGCAACCGAACATGGCTGCGAAGTCAAAAATGCCAGTCAATAGTGGCATGACTAGAACCGCGGCGACAAGCCGCGGGCTTACCAAGTATTGCATAGGGTTCACGCCCATGACTTCGAGTGCATCAATTTGTTCTGTCACGCGCATGCTGCCAATTCGCGCAGTCATTGCACCACCAGCACGCGCAGCAACGATGAGTCCGGTCAAAACCGGACCAAGTTCGCGCGTTATGCCCATTCCAACCGTTGGGCCCACAAGCGAAACGGCATTAACAATTTTGAATCCTAAATAAATTTGATACGCGAGGGCCATCCCGGTAAACAATCCCGACATCAAAATGATGCCGACGGATTTGTTGCCGATGAACTCCATATGAATCACAAGTTCGCGAAATCTAAACGGTCTCGTCGTAAAAAGTCGGAAACCCTCGGCGCCGAACCTCGCGAGGGTTCCAATGTCGACAATCAGTTGTCGAAACCCGCTTGCGATCCACAAAAAGAAGCCGTCAAAAGCCCGATTGAATCGGTCTCGTAATTCGAGGTACCGACCCAAAACCCCTGAAGGTTTCGGTATGCTCGGCGGCGGTTTGCTTAACGACTGATCGTTCACATCTTCAAGAGTATCTGTCTGAAGCCTCGTCGTCGACATAAAGCCGTGGAACCCGTTCGCTGATCCCGGTAAATATCTCGTAAGGAATCGACTGAATTCGCGTCGCCAATTCGTTCACCGTTACCGAAACCCCGCCAACAGTGCCGATCAGCGTGACCGTATCGCCAATGCTAGCTGCCTCGACTTCGGTCAGATCACACATGAAGTAGTCCATACAAACTGTTCCAACGACCGGAACACGCTGACCTCGAACAATCACGAAAGTCGTTCCCGGCGAACTCGAGAGTCCACGTCGATACCCGTCCGCATATCCGCACGGGATGACACCGATACGCGAATCTCTCTCTGCTCGCCAGCGAAGGCCATAGCTGACGCCTTCCCCTTTTCTCACTTCCTGAATATGAGTGATGCGGCTTAAGAAACGAAGCGCGGGCCGAACACCTAACGAAGTCGCATGTACCGTGTCCGGCTCGACGCCATACAACGAAAGTCCCGGTCGAATTCCTAAGTTTTCTAAGGTTGGATCTGCTTTTTTAAGTCGTGCAATGGCTAACGTTGCACTCGAATTGGCGATGTGACTTTGAAAGCTGGTAAACCCCGCCGCTTGAATTTCTTTTTCCGCTACGCGGAATCTACTTAGTTGCTCGAAGGAGTTTCCACTTGCCGCATCAAAGTCTTCGGCGTTCGAAAAGTGTGTACAGACACCTTTCAGCTGTACAAATCCTTTACCCGCGAGTTCCGCTAGTCTCGTCGCCATTGAAGAAACCGATGAGAGAGAAATACCAAGTCG
>JAYSST010000204.1:0-4282 GCA_043720435.1 Bdellovibrionales bacterium | reverse complement strand
GATCAAGCGATCGAACTTATTCAAAAGAAAATGCCATCGATCGTAACAGTTATTGTTCGCCCACAAACGAAAGTTGCGTACGGCGAAGTGATCACGGTGATCGACAGTCTCAAGGCAGCCAAAGTTAAAGACGTTGGCATTGCGCCAGAGACATAGACCAAGGATTTAGGCCGAGCGGGTTTCAGAACCTGGTCGGTGAAGAAGCTTAACGAATCGATTTTTGTAGAACGTTGCAGGAGAATTCGCATGGGACTCGCGAAACAAAATAAAACAGATCATTCGAAGCCACGACAGGCGTCGTTCATGCCTTCAATGGGACCAGCGATTGGACTTCCATCGCCGCTTGGTTCTGTGATGTCAGGTCAGAAGACACCAGGTCGTAGCCGAAAAGATATGAACTCGCCATTGCTGCTAACAGCTTTGGTCGACGCATTCTCGATCCTTGTGATCTTCTTGCTCGTTCAGATTTCGGGAGCTCCAAATACTTTCGAAGCTAACGATGCGATCAAGCTTCCAACGGCGTCGTCAGTCGATGCTGCACAGGCCGATCTCGCGACTCCCGTTGCAAATCTGGTTGTAACAGATCGTGGTTACATCCTGAACGACGAACCAGTTTCAATCGCTCAGCTGAAAGCCGAGTTGAAGAAGATGAAAGTCGACTCGGGTAAACCGGTTCGCCTTGTCATTCAGGCCGATAACAAATCTGATTTCGACAAGATGACTCCGCTCTTGGCTATGACAGCTGAGGCCGGTGTTTCAAAACTTGAGTTTGCCGTCGAACAAGTGGACGCACAAAGCGCCGTTGGATCGAGGAAGTAATGTTTAAAATGAGCGCTTTGACGAAACGAATTCTTCTAGCTGCTCCGCGAGCTGTGCTCGGGGCTGCCACAGCACTCGCGTTGACTGCTGCGATGATAGGGATTCTTCTTGTCGCACCAATCGCGTTCGCCGAACCAGAGAAAATGGATGTCGGAACGCATCGCTTTTTGATCGAAAAGCTGGAAGCTGTTTTGGACAAAACACCAAAGGGTGAGTCCACACGGGTTCCCGCGCTCCTTCGCCTAGCCGATCTCTATTCTGAAGAAGCACGTCTGTTATCGATGGTCGAAATTGAAAAAGGCTGCTTCCAAAACGCGAAACTCGAAGGTTGCGGAGTATCCAGTTCGGATCGCCGCAATGCCATCAAGTTTTACGAAATGGCGCTGCACGAAAGTTCTGGAGCAAGCCAGAGCCGAATCCTTTTCCAGCTTGCACATCTGTATGAAGTAAACGGCGATTCGAAAAAAGCTTCGAATCTCTATAAGAAAATTATTGGACTTGGACCAAGACACTTTTCAAAGATCGTTTTGGGTCAATCTCAAGCAGGTCTTGGCGAAATCGCTTTCAAAGAAAAGCGTTTCACCGAAGCTAAACGAGCTTTTGAACTCGCACTCGTAAATCCTGAGACTCCACGTCGTGGCTGGGTTGTTTACCGAATCGCATGGTCAGAACTCAATCTGAACCAGGCTGAATCCGGTAAACGTCGCCTCGTCATGATATTGAAGACGCCAGCGTTATTGACTCTCGAGTCGACCGTTGGATCGAAAGCTGACAGTTCATTCCAAGAAGACGTCGCACGCGATCTCACGATGTTCTATGCGCGCACGGGCTTTAACGAAAATGATATCGAAACTCTATGGACCTTGAGTCCAGTCGCGGCTCGAAAATCGATTTTGATGGAGCTTGCTGAAGAGGCTGAGCGTCTCGGCCAAAAGCGTGCAGCTATCGCGGTTTGGTCGTCGCTTGCAACTCGTGCGATTGATAAACAGGATCGTGGTGGAGCTCTTTCAGGTCGTGAACGTATTGAGGCGCAGACTCGCGTCGCAACTCTTCGTTTTGGTCTGGGAGAAAAAGTAAAAGCCGTTGGCGACTTCAAGGTCGCAATGGACCTCTGGAAGAAAAACAATTGTGAACCAGAAGCCGATTGCGCACTTCTCCAAAAACGATTGCGTAAACTCGTTATCGATTGGAACAAAAACGAAGAAACGAAGCTTACTGCAGAACTTCTTTCGATGTACCGCCTGTACGCTGGTCAGTTTCAATCCGATAGCGAGATGGCTTTCTGGGGCGCAAATGTCGCTCGCGAGCTGAAAGCAAACCGCGATGCAACCGCACTTTATCGCCAGGCTGCTGAGGAATCAGCGAAGCAGATTGCTGGTGGACTTAAGAACGTCGATGAAAAGCAGGCATTGCAAGTTCGCACGGTCTTCGAAGGAAGCCTATTAGCAGAAATTGAAATGGCCGAACTGACTAAAGACGTCAAACTACGTGGCCAGGCTTACGAACATTATCTCGCTCTCAATCCCAAAGGTCCAAAAGCTCTTGAAGTTCGCTATCAGCAGGCACACGTTGCTTACAGCGCTGGTGACATTTCGAAGGCTGCGGACATGTTTTATCAGCTCGCAGCTCGTGAAGAGCAGTGCACGAACAAGGGAGCTCCGGCGCTTTGCCGTCAGGCTGCTGACCTCACGCTCGACTCGGTTGTCCTGTTGAAGAACGACGAACGTCTTGAAGCGACGGCAACAGAGTTCGCATCGATCTATTCGGCTGGCGGCGCAAAAGATTTTTCTTCCATCGCCCGTCGTGCGCGTTTGAACATCGCAGCGAAAGCGGCGGACGGAAACTCTACTTCAGCAATGAACGACAACCTGAAGAAGTTGACTGACTCGAACTTAAAAGACGCTTCGAACGCAGAAGTTCTTTTGACTCATAAGAATCGGTTTGTTCTTGCTGAAAAAACTCGTAACTTCGCTCAAGCTAGCGCCGCGGCTGTTGCGATCATCAACTTCAAAGGTGCGACGGCAGAAGAGCGTGAAGACGCTATGGCGAAACGCCTTTGGGTTGCAGAGATGCAACTGGACTTCCCAACGGCCTATGTGACGGCTCGTCAGATGAAGATGGAAAACGTTAAGCCGGCAGATCGCGAGTTGAAGCTTGCACTTCTCGCTGAACTTTCAGGTCGAGACGCTCGTCCACATCTCTCAAAATTCATTTCTTTAACGCATGATCGTAAAGCTGAACTCGCGGCTCGCGTGAAGCTCGTCAAAGCGTCGAACTACTCGGTGGCCGAATTCAATCGTCACTTTTCAGTCCTGGCTCGCGATATCGAACTTTTGGCTAACGTTGGACTTGATGTGTATGCACGACATCCATCGCAAAGCTTAGCGAAGCGACTCCTTTCGGTTCGTGGCCTCGCAAAGCTGCCAGAAGGCACAGTACTGGTTCGCGCTGGAGACGTAAAAGTGATCGAAGCTTGGGCTAAGCGCCTTGTTTCGCATCGCCTTCCAGTCGGTGCCGGCGATAAGGTTTTGCAAAAGGCGTTGGGTGCTCGTGTTCGGACACTCGCCGATGCAGATGGTTTCGCAAACAAGATGATTCAGTCGCAAGACGGATGGCTTCAGGCTTTGGCGCTTCAGACCGTTTCGGTCGAGAACCGCCGCCTCAAGTATGAAATCTTGGCGTTGCCATTGCCAAAAGGTTTGAAGGAGCAAGAGCAGCGTCGCTATCAAACTTTGATCGCGCAGCAGGTTGCTCCTTTTGAAATCAAGGCGATCAAGATTGATCAGAAACTCGGAAAATTCTGGGCGCAAGATCCAGCAGAACGTTTTTCTCGCACACTTGAACTCTCAACGGGTCCAAAACGCGGTCTGCTCGTTCGCGAGGCGCGGTCAATGATCAGCGTACTCGCGATGCTTGAGGCCGTTGGTCCACAAGCGGCTCTGAAGCGCCTCACCCGAGCCGTCAATTCAGAAGCGCCAGAAGTTCGCGCGGCTTCACTTGCATCGGCACGTGAAGACGTTCGCGAGAATCCCTTTGATGTCGACAGTCTTAAACGCCTTCGCTCGTTAGAGGCGGAAGCCGGCGGCGATACGATGGTTGCATACCTCGATTCGCGAATGACTCGACTCGGAGCAAGACCATGAAAAAGAAGCTGAACAAAGCTGTCGTAATCGGCCTGTTGTACGCGTTTACCATCGTGTTGATGTTAGTACTTCCGACATTAAGCAAAGCTGCGACGTCGAGCGAAAAAGCTCAGGCGCGCATGGTGAAGCGTGAAGCTGGAAATGCGGCGACGAAATTGTCGACCCAGATGGCCTTCTCGGGTTCACGCGTTGGTGGTCAATACCAAATTCCGTCGGAAGCTACGGCTAAAATCGAAAATGAAAAACCCATAGAAGAACTTTTGGGTCTCAGAACTCAGTTTCGTGATCGCATGAAGCAAGACGAAGAGAGAAATTAATAT
>JAYSST010000203.1:0-1779 GCA_043720435.1 Bdellovibrionales bacterium | reverse complement strand
AACGTCCCGGGCGGCTGTGATGACGCGATGATGAAGGGGTTCTTCAACGAAATTCTTATCATGATTGAGGAAGACGCGAAAAAACCGTCGTGAATCTGGTGCTTCCGCATTTTTCTGAATGGCTCGGATTACCTGTCCAGACCTTATACTTGCTTGCGTGACAAATAACATTATCGATCGAAATTCTGGTTGTACTTGGAGTTGTTGCGCTCGAAATGAAAGTCTATCGAGCGGCTCTCCCAAATTAGACTACTTCGTTAAATTGCAAACAAGCGTCAACCTGAGATCCTCTTTGAAGTTCATAATTTGAATTTGAGCGCCGTAATTGTTCAGCGCGGAATATCCAGCGTTCATATTTGAAACCGTGTTGGTACGTAAATCTCGAATTGAGAGGCTGCAAACATTAGTTCCACAAGAACCGTCATAGCCATAGTCACCGATCGTCAAACCGCCGTTTCGAAAATACGCGTGCGCCTTAGTCATGCGTGAATCAATGCGGTAGAAGACCTCCATCGGAACGGCTTTATGGTTTTTGCCGTCATTGCCGTGATCCCAATGAGCCGTACAGGCGACTGTTGATCCATCTGAAAAGCTTGGAACCTCTTTCGCTGGCAAGGTCACCGCGAATGCATTTACTGAGTAAAGAACTGAAACACAGAGCATTGCTAATTTTGTCATTTTCACCTCTAAATTTCGTCATGGACGGACAGTGCTGGGCGGAGTGTACCACATATGCAGCCTTCAGACCGAAATTCCGATCGTCTTGGCGAACTCGGGATGTTTCGACCAATCCACAGCCGTCGATTCAAGCGGCACTTGTAGATTATTCCCGGATGATCATTTGATCACGCTTGCGCGCCCAGCGAAAAAATCGAACTGGCGCGACTTTTGGAAGGCATTGAGAGAGCAAAAGGATGTCGCCATGAAATCGAAGCTAACGCTTTGCCTCGCAATTGTTTCTGCGCTTTTCGGCACTCAAATGACAATCGTCGCGAAGGCAATTGCAGCCGAGGCGCGGGCCCCGCTTGGTCGTAAGCTCGAACTCAGTCGGCGGCCGAATGGAACCCCTCGTTTTACGGTTCAGCACGTCCTTGCGCCGCAGCCGGTTTTTGCGATAACTCTCGCCCTGCCGGGCAATCAACTGCTTGCAGAGCGAGAAGGAAGCATCGCGCCGTCATTCTGGGCGATCGTCGATAAACAGACGATGACGGCGCTGTCCATCTGGAAACCGACGGGCGTGACCGGTCGATTCACCGCTGATTCGAGCGTTGCAATGTCGCTTTCAGTCGACCCTGCTCAAGTTTCGATCGTGCTGCGATCTCTGAAGAAGAGCGTTCTGATCTTCGCGTTCAATAGCACTGGAGTGCCGTTCGCCAACGCACACATCGACCTCGCTTCACTTTGCATTTCTAATCCAGGCCAATTCGTGAATCTCGACACCATGGCACTCGGCTGCAAATAATCGAACGTCGAAGCGACGAGACGTTTCCATCTCGGTGTTGTACCAACCTTCGATGGTCAGTACGCCAACCTTTTGGTGTTTGAGTCGGCGTCGGGCACGATACCGGCATCGACCGCACCGTAAGTGTAAAATCCGAGGTTTCTCAATTCCGCCGCAGTCAAGTGGCCGCCCCGTTTCGCTTTCATAACTTCAGCGGCGTTCGAGGCGTCTTCGAGTTCGCCGCATATTCGCGCTTCGCAATCGCATATCTCTGGGTAGCCTGCGACAGTGCCTCTGGCGAAATGACGAAGTCCTCGACGACGTTCAGAGGTTGGGTG
>JAYSST010000202.1:0-11566 GCA_043720435.1 Bdellovibrionales bacterium | reverse complement strand
CGCTGGCAGAACTCGCGTTCAAAAAACGAAGTTACCCCGAAGCGAAATCTCACTACGCGAAAGTTCTGGAAATTCCGCAGGCAAGTTCAAAGGGACTTGCGGCGTATCGCGTGGCGTGGTGCGACTTCAATTCTGGCAACATCGAGCCAGCGGTTTTAGGATTGAGCAAAATCTTGACGACTCCCGAACTGTCTTCACGGTCGGCTTCCGGCGGCGTCGTACAAGTTGACCGAAGCTTCCAAGAAGAAGTGTCGCGCGACCTCGCAACCTTCCTTGCCCGCCGAGCGGTGACGGTGGCAGATGCGAAGCTGATTTACGATCTCAGCCCCGAAACGGTGAAGTTGCCGAACCTGGCTTATTTAGCTGGCGAAGTCGAACGGCTTGGTCAGGCAAAGGGCGCGATCGAGCTATGGCGCTTTTCGCAAGAACGTCAGTCGAAACCTCGCGCTAAGGTTGAAGGTCATATTCGTCTTGCTCAGCTCGAAATGGAGCAGAAAAATTCAAAAGCGGCAGGACAAGACTTCGAACTTGCGATGAATTTGTGGCCAACCGCTATTGGTACCGACGCTAAAGTCGACGACCAGGCGAAGGAAATGAAAGCGCGCTTGCGCAAACTCGTCCTCGACTGGAATCGAAATGAGAAAAAGAATCCATCGGATGAATTGTCGATGGCTTATAAGACTTATCTTAAAATTTTTCCAAGCGAAGCTGACATGACAGTTTGGTCGGCTCAAGTTTTGCGCGAGAAAAAAGAGTATAAAGACGCTGTTCAGAGCTACAAATCTGGTGCTGATCTTTATAAAGCTCAGTTGAATACGACGACGACTGCCGACAAAAAAGGGAACGAAGAAGGTCTCGAGAATGCGCTCTTGGGAGCCATCGAAACGGCCGAGGTCTCGAGGGACTCGGCGATATTGTTGTCAGCCTACGACAGCTATCTGGCTCTATCGGTCGACAAAAAACGTGAAATCGAAGTTCTCTATCAAAAAGCAAATATTGCGTACACCAAAGCAGAGTACGCAGCGGCTGCAGAACAAATGCGGACGATTGCATTCATGACTCAGGCGAAATCTCCGGATGCTTTGAAGGTTCGAATGCAGGCGGCGGATCTCGCGCTTGATTCGCTCGTTGTCATGAAAGACGACGAACGTATCGAAAAGTGGGCCCGTGATTTCGGCGGTCTCTTTCCGAAGGAAGCTTCGGATTACGCAAAAGTGGCTCGTAAATCGGTTCTGACTCAGTCTGCAGCTTTGGCTTCTGGAGCTGCACCGGCCGCTTCCGAAACGGCGGTCGCAGGCGCTGCACTCGCAAACGCGGGCGCACCGGACTTTGAGAAAGCGTGGACGGTTCTTGCTCGATTTGATCTGGCGACGACAACTCCAGAAGACCGCCTCATGTATCTGAAGAACCGACTGATTTTGGCTGAGAAAACAGGTCGCTTCGCTGAAGCGCGGGACGCGGCTGATCAGTTGCTGAAAGCGGTAAACGTGAGTGCAGAGGACAAGCAATACGCGCTTTCGCGTAAGGCATGGTTGTCTGAGTTGATCTTAGATTTCGACACGGCGTTAGTTGCGACCGAGCAGATTCGCGCGACTGCAGAAGTGCCAGAAGATCAGCGCCTCTTGAAGCTCGCGATGTACGCAGATCTTGCGAACAAAGACACCCGTCCATATTTGACGAAGTATCTCGGTGTATCGAAAGACGAAGACAAGCAGCTTACAATCGCGAGCCAGCTCGTTCGCGAATCTAAAGAACCCGTGAAAGAGCTTGAGAAGCAAAAAGCTGTGCTTCTGAAAAAGCCTGAGGTTTATGCGCGGTTGGCGCTCGAGAATGTGGCGAAATACAATCAGCCGGAATTGGCTAGAGCTGCGCTTGCGCAAAAGGGCGTATCGACGACGACAGCTGGCCGTTTGTTGACCCGAGTTGTTGTGCTCGAGGAACTCGCAGCTAAAAAAGCAAAGTTCGATGCGCACAAAATCGACGGAGCAACTCAGAAAAAGTTGGCAACGACGCTGAAAGCTCGCATGGCGATGATCGAAGATCTCGACAAGACTGCGGGACGCGCGATCGACAGCGGCGATTGGACAGCTCAGTTACTCAGCCTCGATACTTTGGGTAAAGAGTCCGAGCGATTCTATTCAGAAATTCTTTCGCTGCCGATGCCGACGGGCCTCAGTCCAGAAGATGAGCAACAGTACCTTGCGCTTCTTTCGCAGCAAGCAGCGCCATACCAGGTGAAGTCGCAGGATGTGAAAAAGAAGGTCGACGAATTCTGGAGCAATAAAACCGCAGTGCAAGCGCTGGAAACTTCGCTTCTGTCTTCGACGGGTTCGCTTCGATCGTTGGTGGTGCGTGAGATCAAACTTCTCGCGACGGTTGCGCCGCCGACCGCAAAACCAGAGCTCGATCAGCTTTCGAATCGTACAGAAGCAAATGCGGAAGTGCGTCCGAACTTGGTGCAGATTGAACAAGCACGCCAGGCAGTTCGTGAAGAGCCTCTGAGCCGAGTGAAACTTGAGGCCTTACTAGGTCTCGAGCGTCAGGCGGGTCGTGTAGGAATGGTTTCTTATCTTGAAGGCCGACTGCAAACAGTATCGCCCGTGGAGAAAAAATGAGCCGAATTCTTTTTTTAGTCGCATTCGTGTTTTCCACCTTTTCGATGTCTGCTGCTTATGCAGAAGACGCGGGCGAGCCTGTCGCAGCTGCCAAAAAGAAGAAATCGACCGACGTCAGCTTCGACGACGTTTTGGTTCAAGGTAAATATCATTTCTCGGACGAGGCTGTAACAACGGTTGAAGACGATAAAATTCTCGACGCTCTTTTGGGCGTCAGAACTGATTTCAAAGATCGAATTAAAAAGTCGACGGCACGGCGCTAGGCACGGGGGACGTAAGCAATGATTGAGACACGTCGGTTAGCATTAGAAAATTCAGAAGGTGTCGTTGTACGGACGCTCGCTTGGCCCGATGGCGAAGCAGATTCGTGGACGGTGGTTCGGCGCAAAGACACTCGTCGCGTCGAACTTCTTGCGTCGCTGAAAGTCCTCGAAAATAATCGCGTTCAATTTGAAACGCTTGGTCGGTTTTCTAAGACTGATTTTGCTTCAGGTCCGATCGCAATTGCCGGAGTCGGTCGACTGATTCCAGTAACTTCGACCACTCCAGTTTTACACAATGAAGTTCCATCCATCGAAAGATCGGCGATTCGTCAGACCTTCGCCGCGGTTGTTATCGCCACTGCAATCTTGCTCACCTTTATGCTGACGCGTCCGGAAGCGACTCCGAAGCTGGATGCAGAATTGAAGCAGCAAGTTGTTCAGATTTTGAAACGAATCAAAGTCCAACCCAAACCGGTACAAGCGCCAGTCGCTGATACCCGCGTTGAAACTCCAAAAGTAGTTCCGCCTCCTACGAAAACGGCTTCGATCAAACGAATGGGCGCACTCGCCGTCTTCGGATCGATGAAGTCGGGTCCGCAAAAAGGTGGAGTTAACTTAGGTGCCGTCAACACAACGGCGGGCCCGGGTCTTGGCGGAAACGCTGGTTCGGGTGGGGTTCAAACATCGATCTACTCGAAAGGCTTGGTCGCGGCTCCGCTAGGAGCAGGCGGCAATATGCAAGGTGGCGGCGGATACGGGACTAAAGGAAAAGGCGGCGGTCAGGCCGGTTACGGACAGCTTTCGCTCGTTGGTTCTGCTGGCACATCACCGATTCCGCTGGGGCGCGAAGCCATCATCGGTGGCGGACTCGATCGGGATTTGATCGCAGATGTTATCAATCGAAATCTCGGCCAAGTTCGTTTCTGCTATGAGCAGGGTCTGCAAGGAGATCCGGCGCTCGCGGGGCGAGTTGCGGTTGATTTCACGATCGGTGGCCAAGGCCAAGTGAAGGTCGCTTCCGTAGGATCGACAACACTCAATTCAAAATTGGTAGAAGATTGCATCTTGCTTCGTCTGAAAACTTGGAAGTTTCCGCTGCCCGAGGGCGGAGCTGACGTGAAAGTTTCGTATCCATTCGCGTTGCGACGTACGGGTCAGGGTTAGGAAATGGGGAATTTTATGAATCGTTTGGCGACTCAGAGAAAAAACAGCATTCCATTGGGCCTTTTGCTTCTATCAATGTCGCTCGCGATGACGATTGGATGCCAACAAGATCCCTACGCCAATAAGTCGGAAGAAATTCGAAACGGTATTCCGCCTGAACTTCAGCAAGTGCCGAAGGCGGAGAAACCGCGCGATAAAGACGCGCTCCATATCGATTCGCTCGATTTTTATACCTTTAAAGAATCGGTGATGTCGGAAATCACTTTTTCGGGTCGCGTTCTTGAGCCGAACGGAAAGTTTGAGCTGTCACTCGATAACAAGGCGAAATTTCCAGGCGCTACCTTCGGCCCAGCTAAAAGCGGCGCACCTGGATTTTACACGTTCACTTGGAATCCACCGCGCGATACGACGGGTACAGAATACGCAGTCGAGCGTCGATTGGTCGTTCGTCTCACGTCGCCGGCAACAACGCCGACGGGTACGACTGAAGGCACGACAAAAGCTGTGCTCATTTACGTGACACGCGCTGAAGTCGATCCGGAAATCGTATCGGTCGACAATTTGATCACCGTACCAACACGCGAAGGAGAACTTCGAAAGTTCAACGTCGTCGTGAAAGATCCGGATGCAGCAGACGCCGATGGCGCACGACCTCGTTTGGTGAGTTTGCCAGCGCAAAAGGGAATCAAGGACGTTGCGGGCCTGGTGTACATGCAGGAAGTCGTAACTCCTGAATTGAATCCGCAATTTGATCCATTGACCGGACACTGGACATTTAAAATGATTCTCGACCTTCGAGTTCAAGCGGATCAACGAGGCCGCGACTTCACACGAAATCAAGAAACGTTTAAGTTTGGTCTTCAGACCGTATCGCGATATGGCCGCGTCGGAATGAAGGATGTCGATGCATCTATTTTAACGGATGTGATGAAGCCTGACGTCAGTTGGTTCGACGTGATCGATGCAGTCGCTGGTCAAGAGAACGTGATTCAGTTTACCGTGTTCGATCCTTATGCGGAAGGTAAACTGAACGTCAGTTTCATCACGCGTGTTGATCAATTGCCAGGGGCCGCTGTTTCAAACTGCAAGACAGCGTCGCGTGAAGGCAATGTTCTTTGCCGAATCAGCTGGAAACCGCTTGCGACGACGAAGGGTGATTTCCCAATTGAGTTCGAAGTGCTGAATCAGAGCAAGGTTGCGACGGACACCAAGTTCATCAAAGAAGTCTTCAAACGTATGATCCGAGTCATTCCGGGACCTGCAGTCGTGACGCCACCGGCACCACCGGTCGCTCCGCTTCCCGGTCCGGTTGTTATTTCACCATCGACAGGCGGGAGTCGCTCATGAAGAACCCACTTTTAAAATTTCTTTCGATTGGCGCTTTACTCGTAAGCTCGAATGCTTTCGCAGCTGACCTGATGAAAGACTTCGATTCACTCGGCGGCAATGATGTGCTTCTGGAAAAAGCGCAGGCGTTGAATCCTGAGGCAGAAATTCGCGTTGTCCAAGACCGCGTTGTTTCTCGGCGCAATCGTTTTGAACTAGCTCCAGAATTCTTGTCTGTTCTTGGCGGCGACGCTTACAACAAGACTTCGACCATTGGACTCAACCTCAATTATCACATTACTCCGCAGTGGAGCTTGGGCCTGAAGTACGGATACTCGTTCAATGCGCTTCGCCCTGAGGGTGAGCATCTTTTGACCGACACTTCTGTTAACGGCAAAGGCTTAATTCCAGACATCGATTTCCCAAAACAACAGGCGATGGCCCTGGTTAACTGGTATCCGATTTACGGCAAAATGAATCTTTACGATCTCGGCGTCGTTCATTTCGACGTTTACGCGATCGCGGGCGCCGGTCAGGTGGAATTAAAATCGGGTGCAACGATGGCTTACACGGGCGGAGCAGGTCTCGGTCTCTGGATTTCGCAGCATCTCTCGACTCGATTCGAGCTTCGATATGAAGGTTACACCGCTAAACGGTATACCGGCGACGTGCGTATGAATACGACGGTGGCAGGTATTCAGATTGGTTACATGTTATGATGACTCGTTGGTTTTCTAAAACTTCGATCATCGTAGCTGCGATTGCACTTTCCCCCGTCATGGGAAGTCTCGCGTTTGCGACGGATGACGACGAGCTGCTCAGCATCCTGGGTGGCGCAGGTCCGGAATCGAAAACGAAACAAGGCGAGAGTCTGCTTGCAAAATCCATCAAGGATTCACAAGGCAAGATTTCGGCCGAGCAAAATATTTTTTTACAGTTCTTCGATAAAGGTGAATTCGAAAAAGCGCTCTATCAGTGGCCAACGGCGTTTGATCAAATGGCGTTTGCAAAAACGCCGTCGGGTCGCGCGTTGAACGCGCTTCTCCTTTACAAGAACGGCATTCAGGTCACTTCGCTTGAGATGTTACTTGCGATTGAGACTCCGAAAAAAATCGACGAGTTCATTCTTCAAAAATGGCGTGAAGCAGCGCCAGACAACGCGCCAGTGTGGGGAGTTATCAACACTGCGACGTGGAGTCCGGCATGGACTGAAGTTTTCGGAATCGGCGCGGAAGTTCGGTTGCGCGGACGCCAGATCTATAATGCAGATCAGCTCGAAACGATTAAAGATCTGATCAAAAAAACTCAGATCGACACACGTGAGCGTGCGTGGCTTTCGTGGCAGCTCGTTATCGCACTTGCTCAAGGTCAAGATGCCGGGATCGCTGGTAAAGCGTTAGCGCTACTAATGAAGGCTCCGAACAATCCTGTCAGCCAAGATTTGATGACGATCACGGCTGCACGACTGCTGTTCCAGAACGGATTCTTGGATGCCGCATCGAAATATTACGAGCGCGTTCCAAAAAATTCCGACTATTGGTTCGACGCTCAAGAAGAATCGGCGTGGTCGCAGATTCGTAAAGGTGAGCCGCAAAACGCGATTGCAATTACGAAAACATTGGTTGCACCTGCCTTTACAAGTCAGGTGGGTCCTGAACCTTTCTTTCTGCGATCGCTGTCGCAGCTGAAGGTTTGCGACTATCCGTCGGTTGTTGGAACGCTCAACGATTTCCGAAATCGCTTCAAACCACGCGCGGGCGAACTAACGAAATTGGCGGAATCGGCAAATACGCCAGCTGTCAGTCGACTTGTTGAACGCATGAAAGCAAAAGGCGAATTGAAGCTCACTGAGCTCGGCAAAGACGCGGCAGCACTTCCTCGTTTTGTCACTCGCGATGCTGCTTTACTACAGAACGTATTGACGGAAAAAGTATTGGAAGCTGAAGCGAAACTGGCTGGCGAGCTTTATGCGAGGTCACTCACTGGCGGCACTGCGACTGTTGGCTTTCAAGCGCGCCTCGAGAGTTTCAAAAAAGCTGTTGATACTCGAACCTTAGCCGCTCGCTCGGCGACGTATGGTCGCGTAAAGGCGTTGGCCGCAGAAGAAGTTTCTGAGATTTCTGGAATGCTTCAAAAGCTTCACATCGTTGAAGCTGAACTTTTGCAGCAAATTTCAATTTCTGATCGCGTGATCTCGGCGACAAAAGGCCGCACTTCGCAGAAGGTCGGCACGACAGGCAGCCAAGCACGCGACAAAGTTTGGTTTCCTGCAGAAGGCGAGACTTGGTTCGACGAATATTCGAATTTTAAGGTCGATATCAAAAAAGGTTGCGCGGCTGCTGGAAAGCCAGCGTCGGCAACGTCGACGAACTAGAGGCTCAGTGTTTAGGACTACGAGAGGGGAATGTATGAAATCTCTAAGCGGAAAAGCCTTCACATCGATGATGACGTTGGTCATGGGATCAGTGTTTGCCTTCGGTGCTGGTTGTGCTGATATATCGCCGAAAAAGGTTCCGGAAAACAAATTGAAAGTTGAACGTGTCAAAGACTCGGGCGGCACAAAAGTTTCGTTTAACCGGTCGGTCGACATTCTATTTGTGATCGATGATTCAGGATCGATGGCGGATCACCAAGCCAACTTGGCAGCAAACGTAAAGCTGTTCACTCAAGGGATCATGGGGAATCAAATTCTCGATTTTCATATCGGTGTCGTAACTTCGAATATGGATACTCAGCCTTGGAGTCCTAAACCTGGACAATCTTGGAAAGGTGAGCTGTGGGGTACGACGAAGTGGGTCGAGCGCCTAACGCCTGGTGGCTCTGCTGTGCTTGAAGCGAACCTTGAGCCCGGAACAAATGGTTCTGGTTCTGAGATGTTTTTTACGCCGGTCGAAGCTGCTTTGACGCCGCCTCTGGTTAACGGCGTCAACGCCGGTTTTTATCGTTCAGACGCCTATCTTGCGATCATCTTTTTGACGGACTCTGAGGACCAGTCGCAAATGACAGCGCCGGATTTTTATAAATTCTTACTCAACCTCAAGGGCGGCGACCCTACAAAAATCATCACTTACGGAGTGAACATCCCGACGGTCGACAAGGTCTGCGGCCGTTCGGGCGAGCCCGAGCCGAAAAAGCTCGAAGAGTTCTATAAACTGACGTCGGCGCAAACGCTTGGGCTTTGCGATAAAGATTACGGAATCAAGCTCGCTGAATTAGGTGCCGACCTTGTTCGCCGAGTTGGGAGTGTTTTGTACCTAACTCGTCCAGCGCAGCCGAAAACGATTCTCGTCAGTTTCGGTTCGCAAACGGTTCCGAACGATCCAAAAATCGGTTGGGTGTACGATCCAACACGAAATGCTATTGTCTTTGGTGACGAACTCGATCTGAAACCGGAACCGCCTGGTACTCAAGTCGAGGTTGATTTCACTGCGGCTGAATATTAGCCCGGAACACAAGAGGTTGGATCGATGGCACCGAACAAAGCGAAAATCATAGAGTCGAAAGAAGCTCCCGCGCCGATCGGACCTTATTCTCAGGCCGTTGAAATAAACGGTTTTGTATACTGCTCGGGTCAAATTCCGCTCGATCCAAAATCCGGTGAAGTTGTGGGCCAAACTGTTGGTGAACAGGCGGAACAAGTGATGACGAACATCAAAGCTGTCTTGCAAGCCGCAGATCTTGGATTCGGTAATATCGTGAAGACGACAATATATTTGACGACGATGGCAGACTTCCAAGGTGTTAACGAAGTCTATGGGAAGCACATGGGATCTTCGAAACCCGCGCGCTCGACAGTCGCAGTTGCCGGCCTTCCGCGTGGAGTTAAAGTCGAGATTGAAGTTTTGGCTGCTCGATAAAGAGATTGTTTAAATGCCTGAAGGCGATTCGCTTTCTCCACCAAGTTTGAAGTCGATTCCAAAGCGTCGTAAAGCGCTAGCACTCTCAATGAGTGCGCTCGTCTTGATGTTATTCGCTTGGCGCTTTTCAACAGAGTACCGGCTGATTGGTAATACTCCGATCGACACGTGGCTACGCGATCAACGCGCTGATTGCGTCGTGGTGCTCACTGGCGGAGGCGGCCGGGTAAGAGAAGGAATGGATTTGTTGGCCCGCAAGGCGGCTCGAAAGCTGATCGTTTCAGGGGTCAACCCGCAAGCCGACTGGCGCGAGATTTTCCCCAACTGGCCTTATTACCAGGACGTGCAGGAATCCGACATCGTACTCGAACGAAAATCGCGAACGACCTTCGGTAATGCCCAGCAAACCTTGGCGGTGGCCGAGGCCTTGGCTTGTCGTGACTTACTGGTCGTGACTTCAAGATATCATCTGCACCGCGCTCTTAAAACATTCCGTGCAGAATTCGAAGATCGTATGCCCGTAGAAGGTCGTGCGATCGCAGGTTCGAGCGCCGACGTCCAGTCTTGGGAGATTGCGACCGAAGCTGGCAAGTCTATCTTCTATGGACTCTGGGCTTACTAGACTCGTCAAGCCAGCTCTCATTGTCGATGAGAGATTAGATATGAATGCCATTCTTAAAACCGCAGATGATATCGGCGCTCGAACATTCGATTTGTTTCGTTATGTTCAGGCTCTAGCGCTGATGGTTTATTTAAGTTTGCGCTCAACATTTTTCGGCTTTTCATTAGGCCACGCAGAGATAAAAAAACACGAATTGCGACAGGTTTTTTCGGTCGTTTCTTCGCAGATATATTTCACCGGGTGGCAGGCACTGCCGATGATTTCGATTTTGGCACTTGCGGCGGGTGGGGTTGCTATACTTCAATCTTCCGCACAACTTTCGCTCTTCGGTGGAACAGGCATGCTTGGAAACATCCTTGTTGTTACGATCGTGCGGGAGCTTGGTCCGTTGATTACAGCACTCATCGTGATCGCACGCTCGGGAGCAGCCGTCGCCAGCGAAATCGGCAACATGCGAGTGAATCGAGAGATTGAAGCGCTCGAAGTCATGGGCATCAACCCTCTCTCGTACATTGTGTTTCCACGTATTGTAGGCGGAGTAATCAGCGTTCTATGCCTTGCATTTTATTTCGACGCGGTCGCATTGGGTGGTGGATATCTCGTCAGCCGCGCTCTTCACGATCTTCCTTTCTCGTTTTATTTCGAGTCGCTCGCAAACGCGTTTGCGGCAGAAGACATCATTCTGTTTTTTGTTAAGAACGGATTTTCGGGACTAATGATTTTTGCGCTCGCGTGTCGTCAGGGTCTTTCTGTCCATCTCAGTTCGCACGAAGTTCCGCAGGTGACGACAAAAGCCGTCGTTCACGCCATCGTTGCAGTCACGACATTCAATCTCGTGGTCAGCGTACTCTTCTATATCAAACAACTCATTAGGCTCGGTATCTTATGACACCAGCGACAACGACAAAGCTTGGCGCCTATAAGATTCATTCTGTTGAATTACAAAACGTCGATTTCAAGTATGCGGCCGGTGGAGCGATCTTAGATAACGTGTCGATGAGCCTACCAATGCGCGGAGTCGTGCACGTGACAGGGCCTTCGGGCCAAGGTCAGTCGACATTTTTAAAGGTATTGGCACTACTGGCGGAACCCACAGCCGGAAATATCGCGATCAACGAAACGATCGTCAGCGAACTAACATTCGAAGAGTTTCTGCCGTGGCGACTCGAGATCGGCTATACGTTTGAAAATGGCGGACTCCTTGCGAATCGAACGCTTGAAGAAAATCTGCTCTTGCCGCACCTGTATCATAATCTTTCAGATCCCGATGTAATTCGCGGTGAAATTCGTGACATTGCGAAACGTTTTAAATTCGATAAATTGCTCGAACGTCGGCCAGCACTCGTGTCGGGCGGTTTGCGAAAGCTCATTACGATTCTTCGCCCGGTTCTACTTCGACCGAGTCTTCTTATTATGGACGACCCATTCTCGGGGCTCGATCCCGAAACATCTCGAACAATGGAAAAGCTGGTTTTCGAGCTTCGAGAGAAATCAGAAATCGAAACCATCTTCTTTACTTCTCGGGACGAGACTTGGCCATCGCGGCTAGGAGCTTCGACGTTGTGGATTGAAGACGGAAAACTATCAATGCGAGATACCAAAGCGGCAGGGTGGAGCTAAACCTATGAAGATCAAGTTCAATCGTTTCGAACGAGTCGCGGGACTTTTTGTTTTAACTGCTTTCGGTGGCTGTCTTGCCATGATCCTTGCAATAGCAAT
>JAYSST010000201.1:0-1781 GCA_043720435.1 Bdellovibrionales bacterium | reverse complement strand
GATGTAGCCCTTGCCCATTTCGCCGTTTCGAATCGACCCAAGCAACGTCGAAAGCGTTTCGGTCCAAGTGTTCGGATCAAGTTTTGCGACGATCGCTTCATCGGCCAAAATGACAGCGCGATGTTCAAGCATTGATACGAAAAGCAGGATGCCCGTTTTGCCGGTGGTCGCGCGTAAATCGGAAGCGTGGAATTCTGCCTGAGCGCGATGTTCGGCTTCGAGCGTCAGATCGCCGACGGGAAAAACCAATCTGTGCATTCGGTCAAAACCCGAAAGCCAGCTTGAAGCGATCCACGCCAAGACGAATGCGGTCAGGGCAACCAAGCCTTCCGCCGCTGTCGCCATTACCATATGAGTCTTTGGCGACGGCCATAAGCCGAGAAATCCGATGATCTTATCAAGTAAAGCTTCGTCGAGGCCGCCCAGCAACGAAAGGCTGACAGCTCCGCCGACACCCAAGAATCCGAAACAAATCCAGAATAAAATTCGGTCACCAGTCGCCTTTAGTGTCGATCGGTGAACGATCATCGGGACGATTTCGGCAGAAGTTTTCGCTTCAGCCTTTTTGATCGCTGCTTCGATACGGTCGATCTCTTCAGCAGACAACGCCATCTCGAGCCACTCCGGAATTTTTCCAGATGTATCCTTCATCACTACCAACCTCCCGAGGCGCCGCCGCCAGAAAATCCGCCGCCACCGCCGCCAGAGAACCCGCCGCCTCCGCCGCCCCAGCTGCTACCACCGCCGCCACGGCCCGAGAGTGCGCCAAGTGCAAGACCAGTCACGAATCCGCCAGCACCACCGCGACGGCCGCGACGACCTAGGAATGAGAAAACAATCAGCAGGAGAATTATGATTGGGAACGGGATTGAGCGTCCGCCGCGATCTTTCCGCGGCCGAACTTGTTCGGGCGCTTCGCCAAAAACACCCAATTTATCGGGTGCCGTTTTTTCAACAATACCCCGCACGCCGGCAACGATACCGTCACTAGGACGGCCCGCACGGAAGTACGGAGTCATCGTATCGTCGATGATTCGTTTTGCATAAAGATCGGTGAGCGACCCTTCAAGGCCTTGACCTGATTCAATACGAATCTTGCGATCTTCGAGCGCTACCATCAACAACACGCCGTCATCTTCTTTACCAGCCCCGATCTTCCATTTGTCGGTGACTTGAATCGAAGCTACTTCGATTGGCATTCCTTCAAGCGATTTGATTGTGAGAACCGCGATCTGCGGCCCGCCTTTTTCACGAAGCGAGCGCAGTGCGTTCTCAAGCGATGCCGCTGTATTGCCGTCAAGCATGTTCGCGCGATCAACAACGTTACCGGTAAATTCAGGCACCTCGAAAGCTGCCTGCGCGAAAGACCCTGTGACCATCACCAGCGCGGCGAATAGAAACGTTAAGCCTCTTAGCCGCGCACTCGTACGCATTAGAATTTCACCGCTGGAGCTTTCTTCTCTTCTTCCGTCATGTCGGCGCCGAACTGTGGCATCGGCTTATGATGAAACATCAACGAATTCGTCAGGCTCGTCGGGAATACGGTCACGAGATTGTTAAATCCTTTGATCGATTCGATGTAACGCTGACGCGCAATTGTGATCCTGTTTTCTGTACCTTCGAGCTGCGCCTGAAGGTCGCGAAAGTTGGCATTCGACTTCAGATCGGGATAGTTTTCTGTCACGACCAGAAGTTTGCCGAGCGCCTGCGAGAGCTGACCTTGAGCCTGAGAAAACTTCTCAATCTGCTCTGGCGTCGCTTTCGACGGATCGATGTTCATC
>JAYSST010000200.1:0-1782 GCA_043720435.1 Bdellovibrionales bacterium | reverse complement strand
GAATCTCGATCGCTTGTGCCGCAGTCGTCAGCGCTTTCGTCGTCGTTTCATAGAGTGCAAATTGTTTTCCAAATTCGAGGCCGCCGTTGATTGGCGTTGTTGCCGCAGACGTACTTCGAAGTGCCGCAAGTGGTTCGAGGCGAGACTGCCTACGAGTTCGCTTTTCAGTGAGTTCGTGGCGGGTATTCTCGAGATCTCTCTTCTCTTTGCGTATCATTTCTTCGGTGACAACCGAATCTTCGGCACCGGCAGGTGAGCGAGCAGGGATCGGATGTTCTCGACTTCCGCAAACGGGGCACGGCGCGCCGGGAGAAAGCAGGCTTGCGAGACGCGAGGCCTCGGAATGGTGAAACTTAAGCTCGAGCGCTTTCACCCGCAAATTTTCGTTCTCGAAAAGCGTCGACTCTTGGCCGCGTTCAAATTCGTCAATGCTGAACAACGTATGAAGCGCGCTCAGTCGTTGTACTTCGCAGGTCTCGCGTTGCGCTTCCAGTGCTTTGATTTGTTCGCTGCTTCTAAGCGTCTTTGCCTCATCTTGAGCTAACGCCAAAGATGCCTTCTCGATTTCTTTCAACGTTACAGCAACGGTACGAAGTCGTGTCAGTTCGGAACTAATTTCTTCGAGTGACGGTTTTTTCGATAGCAAACTCGAAAGTTCGTTTTCGGTCGACAGCTTTTTCGAAGATAAATCGGTCAAGGCTGTCTTCGCTTCTTTGAGCGAAGCCGTCCGGCCATGACGCTTGTTTTCGAGTGCCGATTTTAGATCTTCGAGCTGAAAATAGGGCGCCCATAGTCGCGCCACAGTCGTGCGCTTTTTCAACCTCGCGATGTCGTCTTGACGGCGGTCCAGGATTTCTGCGTCGAGCGTAAGTGCCCTGAGTCGTTCCTGCGCACGTTCAAATTCTTTTGCTTGATTCAGCTCGTGGCTTAACCGTTCGGTCTGTTCCCGCGCTTTTAGCAATTCAAGCGATGTCTGTTCGGATTTTGCTAGAAGCTCCTGTTTGCGTGGAGCGATGTCCTCAGCGCGTTCGAGTCCGAGCGCTTCGAGTTTCAGTTGCAGACCCTGGGTTGCTTCGCGTAAGGCGTTTTCGCCGACTCGAGCACGTGTCGAGATATACTGTTGCAGGCGTGAGAAACGATCCGTTTGGAAAAGCTTCTCGAGGATAACCTGCCGATCGCTGCTTGTGCTCGAAAGGAATTCTCTGAATTTTCCTTGGGGTAAAACGACGACTTGGCGAAACTGCCGCTCGTTCATGCCCAGCATGTTTTCGACAGCGACGTCGACCGCTTCGACTTTGCCTGCTAGCGGGATCCACGAGAGTTTCGTGAAGTCGGGAGTCGCTTCATTTTCAAGGAAACTGCGAAGAGAATCGATCGAACCTTCGAGGCGATAAAGTTCAGCCGAGCCTTTGTGTTCGGTTAACCCTTCGCCGCGTTTTTTTGGAGTGGGTTGAGTTGGAATACGATGCACCCGGTACGCCTCGAGTCCAATCGTAAAAATCATTTCAGTTTCAGTCATCGTCGTGGCGCTCGCGAGATCAGATCGAAGTCCACGAATATCTTTCTCACGCTCCTCAGAACTTGGACGGCCGAACAGAGAAAAACAGAGTCCATCAAGAAGCGACGTTTTACCTGCGCCCGTGCGCCCGTGAATAAGAAACAGTCCGCCGTCAAAGACTCGATCGAACGAAACGTCGATCTCGGTCGAAAATGGACCGAATGCTTTGAGGCGCAAGAACAGTGGCTTCACGGTGAAACCGCCATTTCAGAATCTTGTTTGGA
>JAYSST010000199.1:0-4293 GCA_043720435.1 Bdellovibrionales bacterium | reverse complement strand
GCCGGTTCTCATCCGGCGCGCTTATAAACTGCGCTAAAGCAGAAGCCTATGTCTTCGAGAGAGGCGACTTGATGAATAGAATCAAGCCGCCTTAATCCATTTTTATCCTTACCGACGACGACAATCGCGTCGATGCTTGCATGAATCAGCGCGCGAACCGTAGCTGCCGTCCATTGGGGCGCACCCATCTGCACCAGCATTTCGAGCCTTAGCAGTGCTTCTCGCGGATTGGCCGCGTGCAAAGTTCCCCAGCAACCCTTGTGTCCGGTCGCAAACGCCATCAAAAGATCTTTCGCTTCTTCACCGCGAACTTCGCCCATCACGATGCGATCGGGTCGCATTCGCAAAGACTGTTTTAGCAAATCGCCGAGGCGGTACTCGCGGTCCGCATCGCTTCGGGATTGCTTCGCTAGAAGTTTGACGCTTACTTCGTTGGGCAGCGGGAGTTCGTCGGTGTCTTCTAGCAACACGACTCGTTCGCAGGCATCGACTTCGCGAAGACACGCCGCCATCACCGATGTTTTTCCGGATCCAGTTGGACCTACAATCAGCACATTTTTTTTATCGGTAATTAATCTGTGCAAACATTGAATACCGGAGGCATCCGAAAAGTCTCGACTGCTTAAATCCGCAAGTGTCCAAGGGCTAGCACGAATTCGTCGAAGCGAAACATGCGGCAAACCTTGGACCACAGGTTCTGACACGATATGCACCCGAAACCCGCGCCAGCGGCCATTAGCGAATGGCGAATTTTCATCTGTGTTGGTTTTTGCTTCTCGCGAAAGTCTTGCGACGAAGTTTCTGTATGTCATTTTTTCGAGAAACCGATCGGCGTAGCGCTCAAGCTTCCCCGAACGTTCAATCCAAACTTGTTGGGGCCCAAGCAAAAGAATTTCGGTAATATCCTCATCTAGAGTCAGGTCTTCCATCAAACCAAATCCAAAAAGTTCGTTATATATGCGCTTCACGAGGATCTCGTCGAGCGCTTTGGTTGCGTGGCTAAAACATTTGTCCAGCGCTATATCAGTCTCACGACTGACGCGATCAAGCACCGGCATGTGTTTCATCGATGGAATTTCTTGAATCGCAGTCAGCACGCGCGCTGCATGACCTGCCATCGTCGCATCCGCCAGAGTGACGTTACTCATTCGCGTTTTTACCGTCAGGTATTATGACTTCTGGTGAAACAAAAATGATGAGCTCGGTCAGATGTTTTCGAAAATCCTCGCTAGAAAAGAGACTCCCTAAAATCGGAATCGACTTTAAGAAGGGAAGTCCATTTGACGAGTTTCCTTCTTCGCGCTTCAGCAATCCGCTAAGCACGATCGTTTGCGGTCCATTGAGATTGAACTGAGTGTCGATTCGATTGACCAATATTCCCTTGATGCCATCAACAGCCGTGGCTTCGTCGAGAGTTGAGATTTCGGTACTCAGCTGAAACTTCATCCGCTTCATTCGGTCTGCTTTCGGCTGAACGTGAAGTTGAATTCCGTATTTTTTCCATTCGACCTGAGCCGTCCTAAGTGACGTCAGTTTAATCGGCACCTCGCCACCGGCATAAAACTTTGCTTCACCGCCAGAACGACAAAGCAAAGTGGGCATAGCCAAGATGCGCCCTTCGCCCTCTTGCTCCATCGCTTGCAGATCGACGAGAAGTTCCGCCGTCGGAATTCGCAATGAAGGGAGTAGCGCGGCTTGCGAGACACCAGGCCACTTTACACCCAGCGACCGCACACGACTTCGGCGAACCTCGGCGATGACGATCTGGGTCCGAATCATGGGTTCGAGTTCGGTGAGTCCTGCCGATGTTTCGAGTTGCACGCCGAGTGTGGTCACGGAAAGCCGCTGTTCAGCACTAATCCCGGCGCTGTCCGACCCACCGGTGAGGGTCAATCCATTGTCGTCGATCGTGAACCGTTGGCCGGGCCATGCAAGGCGTGTCAACTCTGACTCGATTTTTACGCGAACAGCTTCTTTAATGGCGGGAAAAATTTCAGCTTCCATACGCCAGCCGATTTTGTTTTCACGCGCGATGGCGACAAGACTTTCCCAATCCTCGTATCTCAGCAGTTCGCCTCCGACGACGAGCGCCGGGAGTGCAGACCGATTGAATTTAAGTCCGCGCTTGCTTTCAATTTGTTTTTGAAAGAGTCGAACCGTCGTTGCCAATTTTCTTTCGGCTACGACGATTGTCTTGTCGTTTGAGTGGTGAGCCGTGGGATCGGTGACGCTTGCGCGACCCGTAAGAAACCGCAACGTCGTTTTTCCGACGCGGGTTCCTGTCATGACAACTGACTGTCCTATGACCCGCGAACGAACGATGCCCCCGTCACTGATATGCACTTTAGCGCCGTCGGCGACATCGACCCGAACACTTTCGCCAAGTCCGATAATCAAAACTTCTGACGAGGGATCCTCAGTTCGTACTGATTCTTTTGCGAAGGCACCAGTCACTAAAAACGAGATAGCGATGATCAATAACAACCAGAAGCGTGGGCGCACGGAACCTCCTCGAGTCAAACGCGGCGACTCGGGGTTGCGTGCAATTTTGCATCAAGGCTTAGCTGTCAATTAAAGGCATTCTGCGTTTCTACGGAATAAGCCGGACGGATTTCGGATCAGGCGACCGAATCCGGATCTAGACTAATACTGAAGCCAGCCACTATCTTTCCGCCCTTGCTCTCGATCGCAATTTTTGACGAGTGCAATTTCAATAAACTATTGCAGATACTTAATCCTAGCCCAGTGCCCACCGAATGGTTCATCGTGTTTTCGTTTAAAGTAAACGGCTTCAGCAGATTTTTGATTTTCGCAGGATCAATCGCGGGTCCTTTGTTCTCGAACGAAACGTTATAGAGCCCATCATTGGCGGTGCGTCCGCGGACGACGACTTCCGACTTTGGATCCGCAAACTTCACGGCGTTGTGAAGGAGTCGGCGGACAACATTTTTCAAGACACGTTCGTCGCCGACGATCGTTTGATTTTCGACATCGAATTTTACGGCCACATTTCGGTCGGTCATCATTCGCGAAATGATATCGGTAACGCCAGCCTCGCTTAAGATCGATTTCGCCGAGATCGCTCGTAAATCCAATTTCGTCTGCTGCGTTTCGGCCGATACGAGTTCGAGCGCATCGTTAATCATCTCTTGCAGCCGACCAGCGGCCGTACGAATGCGGGCCAGGTACCGTTGCTGATCGATGTCGAGCCCGGTTTCTCCGAGCAGATCAGTGAAGCTAAGCATCGTTGTCAGCGGCGTTTTCAATTCGTGATTCACGAGCACCATAAATTGGTTCTTCGCTTGGTCGAGAGTCTGCAGCTCGGTCAAAGCGGCTTCGAGAGCACGATTTTTTTCGACAAGCTCTTGTCCGAGTTCAAATCTTTCCACCGCTTTATCCACGGTGTTGACGAGATCGACCGGATCCCAAGGTTTATTGACGTAACGATAGATGCGACCGCTGTTGATTGCTTCGATAACGACTTCAATATCCGCATAGCCGGTGAGCAGAATCCGAATCGCATCGGGATGAGTCTTCAGCGACTTCGCTAAGAATTCGACGCCCGTCATCTGCGGCATTCTTTGATCAGAGATGATAACGGTGACTCGATCTTTGTCGAGATGCTTAAGCGCTGCTGCGCCAGAAGTGGCTTTCAGCACTTTATATTTCGTTCGGAATAGTCTCTCGAGCGAGTCGACGTTGTCAGCTTCATCGTCGACGCAAAGAATGGTGTGCTTCATCGGTTGTTTCTAGTGTAGAATTTTAAAAGGGAATCCTGCAATCTTCCAGGGAAGGAAGTCGGGTCTTTAAGGGGCATTAAAAGTTAGCGAAATGCTAGCGAAGGCTTTGTCAGAAGTGCTGAACATATAAGTTCGGCGAGTGAAGAGCACCCACGTATGGAATGCGTGAAGTAGCGAACACTAGACTTCAAAGCGCATGCTCCCCAAGCCGTCTTCTCGACTGTGGTCGAGTTCTTAGAGGTATAGTTTACGTAGGCGTGTGTAGGCCGAGAAAAATCTCGACCTTCATCTGGGGCGCTCAAGAAGAGCGTCCAAAATGTCGACAGAGCTATGAAGAACGAGTCAGTAAGAGACGTTTTACGTGCGATCACCTTCATTATAAGGCGATCAAGGAGAAGACATGAAGCTCAGAGTGTTTGCTACGCTCTTGATGGCATTCACCACTTTAACCGCTTCGATCAGTCCTGCACAAATGCAGTGGGGCTACGGAATGTACGGCGGCATGCAACCATGCGCGGGCTTCGGCTCGGCGGGCGGCGCAAGTGATGAAGAC
>JAYSST010000198.1:0-1786 GCA_043720435.1 Bdellovibrionales bacterium | reverse complement strand
GTATTGGACTGCATCCGAATCTTGAAGAAGCTTCGGTGCCACACTTTGAGGACATCGTAGAAGAGCTTCATGCTGTTCTGTCTGAGGTTCCGTAGTGGCGAGAAAAAGTTCTGTTCCGTTCGACAAATACGATTTTTATCGTCGTGCCGTACAATCGCCCGACGTTGACGTGAAGTTCCTGCGCGACACATTTAAACAGCTGAAAAAAAGCGAACCCACTTCGCTTCGTGAGGATTTTTGCGGAACGTTCGCAATTTCTTGTGAATGGGCGAAACTTTCGCCGGCTTACCGCGCCTACGGTGTCGATTTGGACGGAGAGCCGATCACTTATGGTAAAGAGCACTATTTCTCGAAATTGACACCATCGGCACAAGAGCGAGTCACGATTCGTGAAGCGAATGTGCTTGATCCCGGTGTTCCCAATGTCGATATCATCGCGGCGATGAATTTTTCGCACTACATCTTTAAAGATCGCCTTGCGATGAAGGCCTACTTTCAAAACGCACTCGCAACACTTCGCACTGGCGGAATTTTTGTCGCGGACTGTTTTGGTGGACCCGCATGTCAGAAGCCGACTCGCGATGTAATCAAACACAAAGGTTTCAAATATATCTGGGAACAAATGTCCTTCGATCCCGTATCGAGCGAAGCACTCTTTCACATTCATTTTCATGTGAAAGATCGCAAAGGAAAAGTCACTCGTCACCAGAAGCAGTTCTCTTATGACTGGCGGATGTGGTCGATTCTCGAACTTCGCGAGCTGATGTTAGAAAGCGGTTTCAAGCAGACTCACGTTTACTGGGAAGGCACGACACGAAACGGATCAGGCGACGGCATTTTCACTCGTGTCGAAACCGGTGAAGAGTGCGAGGCCTGGGTCGCTTACGTCGTCGGCGAGAAGTAGCGGGTGTGCGCTGTTGCTCGGGCGAACGTCGAGGAACTGGCGTTACCTGCTGGCTTAGCTATTCCTCGTTGGCGATCCATCTTAAACTTTATAGATGAACAATTTTAGATCTGTCCTTGGGCTCGTTCTTTGCGCGACTTCGTTTATCGGGTCGGCGGCATTTTCGCAGGCGCCAAGTCCACAGGACATGCGAAAGCTTGCCAGAGGATTCTGCGACACGCATATGAACTTCGCTGTGGGGCTTCAGGGCGAAGCTGCTGAGATCAAAGACGGTGAACTTTCGGTCGACCAGAAATCACCGAATTACATAAGTCAGGAAGTCGGCAAGAAGGCTCGAATCAAGATGAACTACGAACGTTGGGACGAGAGCCTCGAGCTTCCCACCGAAGTCCGCATTGAAAAGACAGACACCGGCGTGACACTCTCTCGCCGAGCTGTGGCTGGTTCGAAATTAACGTCCGTCGAATTGGCTGGTTTTGAGGCGCGCTTTTTAACGAACGATCAAGGTCGCTGTGAACTTATACAGAACGCTGCGGTTTTTCAGACCCCGCGCGGAGAAATCAAAAGACTCGTGTTCGATAAAAAATACTGTGATGAAGTTCGCGGGATTCTCGGACGGCATGGCGACGAAAAGGCGGCGCGGGAAAAACTACGCACATGCACTGATTTCTTGGGTGATGCACAGGAAGCTTTCAACAAACGCAAAGCAGAACTCTTGAAAGAAAACATCGTCATGAGCGATGCGGCAGCTCCGTACGGAGATCCGACGACCTCAAAGCAAGAGCAGTCTGGTGCAAATTTGATGCTGGGATTAATGACTCTTTGTACTCCGCACAACTGGACACAGTTTGCTTCAGAACTTCGGCCGCAGATGACACGCGG
>JAYSST010000197.1:0-1787 GCA_043720435.1 Bdellovibrionales bacterium | reverse complement strand
GAAGACGACGCGCTAACGCCGACCTTTACTCTTGGCACCGGAATTCTTTTGGAAAAGAACAACGACAATTTAACAGAGTCCACCCGCTTTCCGTTTGTCGTCGGATTTGGTGCACGGCTGCAGTCGTGGCAAGCCCGTCTCGAGTACGCGGCGTTTCGAACGGCTGACGGCAACACGACGGTGTCCGTCGCTCGCGAACATGAGACGGCGTTGTTATGGGGCTCGTACGAATTCGCACGAATCGATGATTGGATGCCTTACGCGGCCATGGGTGGCGGAATCGGACGAACCAGTGTCGAGACGCGAGTTGCGGGCGTGATCGATGCGGCTCAAGGTTCGTGGGGTGGATTGTTCGCTGTCGCCCTCGGGATCCGCGCGAACTGGGCGCCACGCCTAGCGGTGCGTCCCGAGATCCGATACGAATCGGCCGAGACCTTCAAAACAAAAGACGCCCGGATGGGCGCCTTCGTTCAACTCGATTACCTGTTTTAGAGGTACCCGGTTCTTTTTGCAGAAGCGTTGCGGCGGTACGTCGCACTGCTTCTGCAAAAAGAACCGGGTACCTTCTATCTTGCGATTTTTTGTACGATCGCCGAGGGAAGATCGGCTTGCTTCAGTAACTGAGCGCGGAATTTCGAAGCGTCGTTAAACGACTTGAAGCTTCCAACACTGACGCGATACCAAACTTTGCCGTTGATTTTCGCTTCAACCGGAAACGCCGGGAAACCTTTTTTAACCATCGACTCGACATGCTCTTTTGCGGCGTCGGCCGTTGGATAGGAAGCCACTTGTACTGTGAACTCAACATCGTTGGCTGAACCGACCGTTTTCGGAAGGCTCGAAGGTACGCGCGATTCTTGTGCAGGTTTTTCTTTTGCGATTGGTGATGCGTTGCTAGCCACGCGATTCGCTGCTTGATGGACGGCAGAAAGATCTGGCTTTGCTGAAGCTGCAGCAGGAGCCGAAGCCGAAGCCACAGAGCGAGTCGAGATCGATTTTTCACTCTGAGCAACATCCGCTGGCGCCGTTGTCATTTTAGATGCTGCTTTCGATGCGGTCGAAACTTGCGGTGCTTTTTCAGCTTGAGCCGGAGCAGCCGCGACCTTCTCGGTCGTCTTTGCTGAAGTTTGAGAATTACCGGCCGGCGCGGCCGCTGTGGCCGTGTCAGCAGGAGCAGCTTCGGCTTTTTCAGCGACTTCTGTTTTTGCGCGGCTGGTTTCAAGAGCCTTATCAGCAGCGGCTGCAACTTCCTCGTCGTTCAAGACATCTTTGTCGTCGGTGCTTGGCTCGTGCTCGTCCGAAGCTGTCTTGCGAATTTCTTTATCGAATTCACCCTCGAGCGCCATTCGCTGATGATCGCTGTCGGAAAGTTTTTTTCCGAACCAAACGCCGGATGAGAATGCGAAGAGAGAAACGAGCGTGATCGAAAGTATTTTTAAGACAAGATCCCAGCTCGAGGCTCCGCGTTCGTTCTGAATTTGTGCGCCGACACCGTTCGACTTCATTGGCGATGATAATGACATGACTCGCGTCTCCTAATGTCGCGCTTCTAAGAAGCGCGTCGTCCATTCAATTTTTTGCGCTCAATCCGTGAGCTACATCTTATATGTTAAGTAATCAGAGAACTCGGGGTCAACGTGTCAAATACTTGACAAAAACACCGAACCTTCAGCTGATGGCCCTATGACTCAAAAGCCTAGCAGCTCGAAGCCGGATAACAAGTCACCAGATACCTTCTCGGGCAAGCTCGCGAAGGCACACGGGAAAGTGGTGCCGGCGGAGGCTTT
>JAYSST010000196.1:0-1787 GCA_043720435.1 Bdellovibrionales bacterium | reverse complement strand
GCGTGGGGCGAGCGATGGCTGGTAAATACTTACCTCAAAGTTTTTTTACTCCAAGGTTTTCTCCTATTTTTGATCGCACAGCCGATGTTAGCCGTGTTGCGCCTGCCGACGAGCCGTTTGGACACGATAGACTTCATTTCTATCGGCGTGGCGGCCCTCGGCTTCGTTATCGAAGCGGTCGCAGATTATCAAAAAAATAAGTTTAAGTCGCAACCCGCCAACCGTGGAAAAATTTGCGACGTCGGACTTTGGAGCCAATCGCGACATCCTAATTATTTTGGCGAGATTTTGTTTTGGATCGGCATAAGTCTTTTCTCACTCGTAGATCCCGCAGCACTTTGGTGGGTTTGGGTCGGACCCGCGCTACTGATTACTCTTCTACTTAAAGTTTCAGGCGTTCCATTAATTGAAAAACGTTATGCGGGTCGATCCGACTATGACGAGTATAAAAAGCGAACCAACTTGCTGGTTCCGATCCGCCTCAGTGGTAAGAGCGCTTAAGAACCCACTCCCAGACTTCGCCGTCTTCTTCGTGGCCCACTAAACCCAAGAGCTCGAAGCCGTGCTTCTCTAGAACTTTTGTTGAGGCGTTGATTTCGGGTAAAGTCTGGGCTGCGATCGTAAGGTCGCGATCTTCATTCAAAGCCATCTCGACAAGCTGTTGCGTCATCTGTGTCGCGACTCCTCGGCCCTCGAATTCTGGAAAAGTAAAGCAGGCAATCTCGACGCGTCCATCTTCGGGCGCAGACTTGAAGGCGCAGCTGCCGACGCAACTTCCGTCGAGCATTGCAAGGTAACCGAGCCAAGGCTCTTGATATCCGTTGTTCTTGTACATTTGCGCTGTAGAAGAGCAAACCTCGTCAATGATTCCTTCGTGCGGAATTCCCGCGGCTTTTCCGTCTTTACTTATTTTTATCAATTTGATTTGGCCCATGTCTGAAACGATAGGCGGAGATCTTTGCAATGACAATATCCGAAAGCGTTGAATCGTGATAGGAACCACCTCATGCCTTTTAGTTTTGTACAAATGCCCAGTCCAATCGGTCCGCTTTACATCGTCGTCGACGGCACCTACCTGCGCGCCGTTATTTTCAAAAACGGCTGGCCTGACTTCCGCAAGTCCTGCCTTGCAGCAGGAAATAATCTGAATCCGCGTGAGTCTGCGCTGTCGACGAAGGTGGTCAAGCAACTGGCCGAATACTTTGCCGGCAAGAGAACTTCGTTTGATGTGCCTTACAAACTTAGCGGAACGGATTTTCAAAATAAAGTTTGGACAGCCCTCGCCACGATTCCTTACGGAAAGACAATTTCGTATAAAACTCAAGCCGAGGCGGTTTCAAAACCCAAGGCGATGCGGGCGGTGGGTGGCACCAACGGTCGGAATCCAATTTGTATTATTCTGCCCTGCCACCGAGTCATCGGAAGTTCAGGAAAACTCACCGGTTATGGCGGCGGACTCGACAAAAAGGAATTTCTGCTTCGCCTCGAGGGATTCCCTCTCTAATTCAGGATGTCGGGGCATATTTTCCGCATCGGTTGGCATTCGTCAGGAGGCATCGCGCCTCTTGCGTCTAATAACGGCACGGACTCTGAATAACCGCGGGACATGTTACGAATCCCGACTCCAATCAAACACACATACGAACCAACCGCTAACCTCTACCGCCCCCGCAACGGCAGACTAGAGTCGCTGCACGGCTTGCAGTCGAAGAACACCGAAACCGTCGAACAAAACATCGAAGCTCTTCTCTCGCAACCGAACTATCCGTGTCTCGCGGCGCTCCGTT
>JAYSST010000195.1:0-4308 GCA_043720435.1 Bdellovibrionales bacterium | reverse complement strand
TGGGCAATTTGCTGTTAAGTTTGGAAGAATTAGAAGCGGTAAGGAATTATGAATGGTTACAAACAGGGGTTCTGTCTCTGGGCTCGCTCGCTGCCTTCTATTTTTTTGGGGGCGAGATTGTGCTGAGCTTCGGAGTTTTGTGGATTTTGGGAGCTTTGCTGGGAGGGCTTCTTTCAATTGAAGGAAGTTATCGTCTTAGAAGACGTTGGGCGTGATTCCGAACTCGGCACATCCTTTAAAAAGTTCTCAATTAATTTTATCACGCGATCGGGGTGATAAAGAGGAACATTATGGTCACCTTTAATTGTTCTTACCTGAAGGTCCTTCCGGTGCGGAAGCGAGTGAAGTGCTGATAGCTTGGAATACTCATCGTCATCGCTTGAAATAATCAGAATGGGCTTATCAGGAGCACCGGCAATGAGGGTCGCAAAACTCTGCGCCTTGATAACAAATTTCATTGTATCATGATAGCCCTCCCACGAGTGCTGGGTTGCCGCTTTCGCTATCGCGGCTGGGAGCTCGGGCTCGAGCCAACGAATGAATGGAACACTTAACGAGGGAACCATTTCATGAAGCCAGCAAACAAACCGACCGAAGATGGGATTGAACGTCATCGCTACCATCAGCTTAGACGACGATGCTTCAACTGATTTTCTCAATTCTTCCTCGGACGTACCCATTGGGGCGTTGATCAGAATAAGCGATTTCACTTTTTCCGGATGAGCAATGGCGTAGTTGAGTGCAAGCAAAGCTCCCATCGAATGACCGATGATGTTCAATGGCTTTCCTGACATCGAAGCGTTCGAAATGACGGCATGGATCTTCTCGATATGTTTTTCAACCGTGTACCCACTGTAGGGTTTCGGCGAATCTCCAAAGCCTAGAAGGTCCGGTAGAACTATCTGATATTTAGAACGGAACTCAGGAACAAACGCATCCCAATACCGATGCGATCCCAGCAACCCGTGAAGAAATAAAAGACCTTCGTCGCCCTTACCATCTATTTGAAAAGAGAGAGGCTTGCTCTGAGCATCGCTCGTTTTCCTGGCATGAATCACGACGAGCCTCGTCCCGGCAAGGAGGACGAGCAGAAGGAGAGCTGAAAAAATAATGGGTTTCATGCTCCTCCTTCGAGGCTACTTTTCATTCAGCGTCCAATCGTATTCGAGATACTCGATTTTTGTATCTCCACTTACGATTTGTGCCTGTTCTGCAGCATTCGTTGTCATAAACGGTGCCACGAAAGTTTTGACCGACCCATTCACCGTCGAAAGATCGTCTTTGTACCACTTGAAGATCGAACTGAGGATCAAAGTTTTGCGACCGCTGTCGTAACTATTGCGCGTTTTGTCTTTCAGGAATTTGTTCGATGATGCCTCGAGCTGAGCGCTCAGATCTTCCGCGAGAAACGGGACGTTTGGAAGGCCCGGGCAGCCTTTCGACGCGCAAACTAGCGCGAAGTGGATTCTAGGCTCGTGAAAAACCGGCCGAATCATGTCGTGTTCGATGTAATCGAGGCTTATTTTGCTGCCAAGAAAAGCGAAGTCCTTTTTTTTCCAAGGGCTTGAAAACAGTCCGCCGATATCTTTGATGGATTTTACGGGATAGTTGTCGACAATCAGCTTGATGGTGAACGCGTTGTACGCGTTGATCAAAAGCGCCAGGCGCTGCGGACGAGTGAAGGCTTCAAAATCCGTCTTTGTGATTTTACCGAGCTTCGCTAGATACGGGTTTAATTTCGATGAATCCGCTTTGACGGCGCGGTAGTCCACTGTTGAAGTTGCGTCAGTGACGGCAACATGCGCCTGCAAAAAATCTTTCCAGGCTGCGTGGGTATGGTCGAAGTCGGCAAGAGCGTTTGACGAAACCGACAATATCGCTATGACGAAAAAGTTTGAAAAATTTAAGAACCGGTTTGCTCGAATCATCTGTTGTCCCCCGCCTAGGTCAAGGGTTACAGATAAATAAACGGCT
Source organism: Bdellovibrionales bacterium (assembly GCA_043720435.1). GTDB lineage: Bacteria > Bdellovibrionota > Bdellovibrionia > Bdellovibrionales > JAMPXM01. The sequence continues at coordinate 2,334 of JAYSST010000195.1, read as the reverse complement.
GGCAAATTTTAGTTGAAACGAATTGCGGAGTTTACATGAATCGCATCCTTGTAAGGTTAGTGTTGATTGGTTTCATTGCGGCTCTCGCCGTCGCGTATTTCAAATTTGGGTTGAGCGATTACCTATCACTGCAAAGTTTGAAAGAGCACAATCAGGGACTTCTCGACAGCTTCAAATCGAATCCAGTTCCGGTTGTTCTCGGTTTCGCCGCCATCTATATCGTGTCGACCGCTCTTTCTATACCGGGTGCAACGGTGCTGACGCTGGCAGCTGGCGCCATTTTTGGTTTCTGGTACGGGACATTGATTGTGTCGATCGCCAGCACGATCGGCGCGACGCTCGCTTTTTTGGGCGCGCGGTTTCTATTTCGCGATTCGGTCGAAGCGAAATTTCAAGATCGCCTAAAAAAAATCAACGAGGGGGTTAACAAGGAGGGTGCATTCTATCTCTTCACGCTTCGCCTGATTCCGATCGTTCCATTTTTTCTCGTGAATCTATTGATGGGACTAACGTCTATCCGCGTGCCTGTTTATTTCATCGTAAGCATGGTTGGAATGTTACCCGGGACGGCGGTCTACGTAAACGCTGGAACACAATTGTCGAAGCTTGAATCGATGCGCGGCATCTTATCTCCGCCGATCATACTTTCGCTGGTGCTGTTAGGAATATTGCCGCTGATCTCGCGGCGCGTTCTCGAATTCATTAAATCTCGCAAGCATTTGGGAAAATTCAAAAAGCCGAAATCATTTGATTACAATGTCGTCGTCATCGGTGGTGGCTCGGCCGGTCTCGTTTCGGCCTACATTGCTGCTGCGGTGAAGGCAAAAGTTGCGCTCATCGAAAAACACAAAATGGGGGGCGATTGTCTTAATACTGGGTGCGTTCCCAGCAAGGCTCTGATCCGATCTTCGAAGATTTTGAACTATTATAAAAGAGCCGAAGAATTCGGCCTCGAGCCGGTCGAAGCCAAATTCAATTTTGCGAAAGTAATGGATCGCGTTCAAAGGGTCGTTAAAGAAATCGAGCCGCATGATTCGGTCGAACGGTATTCTGGTCTTGGTGTCGATTGTATTTCGGGCGCCGCGAAAATCGTTTCTCCCTACGAAGTGCAGGTCGGAAACCAAGTTCTCAAAACAAAAAATATTGTCGTAGCAACCGGGGCCGGACCGCTAGTACCGAAGATTCCTGGGCTCGACAAAGTGAAGTTTCTGACAAGCGATACGGTCTGGAACCTTCGTGTGCTGCCAAAGTCACTGGTGATTTTGGGTGGTGGTCCTATCGGTTGCGAGCTTGCTCAGAGTTTCTCAAGATTCGGCTCTAAAGTGACGCTGATCGAAATGTCCGATCGATTGATGGCACGCGAAGATGTCGACGTTTCAGCTTTCGTTCACAATAAATTTAACTCGGAAGGCGTCGAAATCCGTGTTGGGCACCGTGCCTTACGAATCGAACAGGATGGAACGGCTCAGACTCTCGTTTGCGAGCACGCCGGTAAGGAAGTCAGAATCGGTTTCGACGAAATTCTTTTAGCTCTTGGTCGAAAAGCGAATGTGACTGGGTTTGGCTTGGAAGAACTCGGTGTCGAGATTTCGGATCGAGGAACTATTGTTGCCGACGAATTTCTTCGGACGACCAATTATCCCAACATGTACGTGTGTGGTGATGTGACCGGGCCGTTTCAGTTTACGCACGTGGCAGCCCACCAAGCTTGGTACGCCGCCGTGAATGCACTCTTCAGTCCACTCAAAAAGTTCAAAGTGGATTACCGCGTCATACCGTGGTGCACATTCACCGATCCAGAAGTCGCGCGCGTTGGGCTCAATGAACTTGAAGCAAAAGAAAAAGGTGTCCAAGTCAGCGTCACAAAATACGGCATCGATGATCTCGATCGCGCAATTGCCGAGGGCGAGGCTCACGGCTTTGTAAAGGTACTTACAAAGCCGGGTACCGATCAAATTCTAGGAGCAACAATCGTCGGTGACCACGCCGGCGATATTATTTGCGAATACGTGTCGGCGATGAAGCATGGAATCGGCATGAACAAAATCTTAGGCACGATTCATATTTATCCGACACTTGCCGAGGCGAACAAGTATGCCGCAGGGGTTTGGAAGAAAGCAAATGCGCCTAAGAAGGCTCTGGAGATGCTTCAAAGCTGGCATGCGTGGCGACGGACCTAAGATTCGGTTTGATTTGGTCGTTAAGTGATGATCTGTTTTAGCCTTACTCTTAGGGGCCGCAGATCGAAACCGAATGTCACCAAAAATGGATTGGACCTAATCTTCACCGCCTGGTTGAACAGGCGCGTCGCGTTGACGGAAAGCGTTTTCGCGC
>JAYSST010000194.1:0-11624 GCA_043720435.1 Bdellovibrionales bacterium | reverse complement strand
GGGGTTAGTTCATTCGGGCGCTTGACAGTCCTTTGATAGGGGGCTTGACTTGGGCTTATGGCATTGCGCGTCTTACTCGCCGACGAAAGCGTAACGATTAAAAAAGTCATTCAACTTGCGCTGCAGGATTTCGCTGTCGAAGTGAAAGCTGTGCCTGTTGGGCTTGACGTGCTTGAGGTTTCAAAAAGTTTTCAACCCGATCTCGTCTTCGCGGATATCTTGCTGCAAAAACGCTCTGGCTACGAAGTGTGCGCGGATCTCAAAAAAGACGCGGCGACTGCGGCGATTCCTGTGGTGCTGATGTGGAGCTCATTCATGGAGCTAGACCAACGGCAAGTCGATTCATGCGGCGCCGATGGACGGCTCGAGAAGCCGTTTGAAGTTGAAGCGCTTCGCAAACTCGTTCTCGAACTCGTTCCGCGAACGCGCTCTCAGCGAATGGCGCACTTCCTTGAATATCCAGCGACAATGGCTGCACCGTTACGACAGGAAATCAAACCGCCTCCCCCAACAATGGCAAAAGCACCGGCTGCAAAATCAACGAACTCGCACGACGAAGTACCTACCGGGCTGCTCACAAATCCGACTCCGCTGAATCCGCAAGTAAAAGTTCCGAAGGCTCCAACTGCGAATCCTTTCGGAACAAGTCTTGGTGCTTCGAAGAAAGCTCCGGAGGCGTCGGTTCCAACAGCAACGATGGGTCCCGGTTCGATGGAGTTCGATCGAACCCCACGAATTCCCGACCGTCTGCTAAATGTAGAAGTACCAGACCTACTTCCTGAGGCGCCGCTCGGCGCCCTTCCCGATTTGCAGCTCGAGGGCCAAGCAAATCTTTCGACGAGCTCGTCAGGCGCAAATCCCGGCCGCGGCTGGAATATGGATAGTTTCGAACCGCTTGATCTAGCTCCGCTCACGTTGACAGATGACGACGACGAGGATGAAAGCTTCAAACCGCTACAGCTGCCGCAGGCCGAGCCATCGCCGTCCGCAAAGTCATTTCCGATGAATCCGACGGACGCGTCGAATACCCTCTCGCTTGCCGATGAAGATGATGCGGAAGCGGACCAGTGGGCGAACCGCTCACTCGACAAGTATCGTCTTGCTCCGCTCAAACCAGATGAATCACTGGCAGTCGACGATCTTAGCAATGACTTCGCGGCCAATCACATTGATGACGTGAAAGCAGTTGCAACTAATTCTGTCAGCCAGGCGAATGCAACCCGCGGTCATTTTGACTTCAATCAAAATTCGATGCCGGAGCTGACGACGGACAAAACGGAAATTATCGTGCCGTCAGCGCCGCGAAAACGGCCGCCGCCGCCGCCTGCTGAATCGGATGACGTACCTGAATTTTCAATGAGTGACGAAGATTTCAATCGCACGTCACGGCTAGAAATCGAGCCCGTAAGTGAACAGGACAAAACGCGACCATCCATCGTGCGCGAACTTCTGCGTGACCCCGACTTCTCGCTGGGCGCAAGCGAGAAAACATCAGCACAGCATGAAGGTGCTTACGATTTGAGTAGAGAGGGAAAGCCGTCGAACGACCCGGTCGACTCACGTCGCATCGAAGAACTCGTTCAATCACAGCTGACTCCGCAGCTCGAAAAGGTGATCGAACGAGTTATCGAAAGAACTGTTACAATGTTACTTCCACAAATCGCCGAGCGCATTATCAAGAAAGAACTCGAACGCCTGCTCGAGGAAACGTAATACACCGTGAATTTAGCTGACCTCATCCGGGCCGCATTAAAAGAAGACATGCCAAAAGGTGATCTAACTACAGAGTGCCTGGGACTTGCGCCGCGTTTTGGCCAAGCACGTTTGATGGCGAAGCAAGATCTCATTTTGTCAGGCACGGCTCCGTTCGAACAAACCGTCGAGATGCTCGAGCCCACGTGCAAAGTGCAATGGCACTTTCGCGAAGGCGACCGAATTCTGAATCGGCAGATTTTATGTCACATCACTGGTGACTTGATTCAGATTTTGAAAGCCGAGAGAGTAGCATTAAACTTTATTGGACACCTCTCGGGAATCGCAACCCTGACCGGACGATTTGTCGACAAAGTAGCCGGTACAAAAACTAAAATTCTCGACACGCGAAAGACGACGCCAGGTTATCGCGAGCTCGAAAAACGCGCAGTCGCGAATGGCGGCGGAATGAATCACCGATTTGGACTTAGCGATGCGATTCTTATCAAAGATAATCATATCATGGTGGCCGGTGGACTTCGCCAAGCTGTCGAGCGCATTCGCGAAAACACGCAAGAGAAAATCGAAGTCGAATGCGGGACACTCGAGGACGTCGTCGATGCGATTGACCTCGGCGTCGATCGCATCTTGCTGGACAACATGGATAACGAGTCACTTGCGATGGCAGTAAACCTCATCGACACCGCGGCACGCTCGAGCGGCGTACGTGTTTTGGCTGAAGCGAGTGGCAACATGTCACTTGAACGAGTCCGCAGTGTTGCAGAAGTCGGCGTCGATTATATTTCGGTCGGCGCACTTACGCACTCGGCACCAACAGCAGACGTCAGCCTGTTGTTCGATTGGCAGCAAGCGGAGATGACAGGCATATGAGTTCGTATAGCTGGTCTATCGAGTGGGCGCGCTCGGCTCGTGTTCGTACGCTTGCTCGCTTACAAACGTCATCTACAAACATCGACGCGAAAGAACAGTTAGCGATGCTTGGTCATCGTTCGATGGTTATTGCAGATCACCAAACTGCGGGACGAGGGCGCGGTGATCACGTTTGGATCGATGCTTCGGGCCAATCATTGTTGTCTTCATGGATTTTTGAGAGCGAGAAAAGTCCGCAGCCGGTTCTCTCGGCGCTCGTTGGTCTTGCGCTCTTTGAGGCTGCGGAGAAGACATGGCCCAGCATCCACTGGGCACTTCGAGCTCCGAACGATTTGCACATTCTAGACAAGAAAACTTCTGCGCCGAAGAAAATTGCGGGACTATTGATCGAAGTTATTTCTGGTGGCAATCCAGCAAAGACACACGTCATTGTCGGCCTTGGGCTCAATGTGACGGGTGCCCCGTCTGGAACAATCCCCTACCCAGCAACGTGTCTGTCGGCCGAACTTGCAGCCGTAGGGCTGAGCCTCGCTGAAAACGACTGGTCGCGTTTTCTCGAGACGTGGATCGACAGCTGCGAAGCAAGAGTGAAGTCGGGTGCTGCTCCGGAGTTGAAACAGACATCTCGCTCAGCCCTGCGCGCTGGACTTGTCGACCACCCCGAGTTCCGGGACATTGAAGATGTGTTGGCCGATGGATCCCTTGTTTTCAAAGACGGTCGGACGGTTCGATGGACGGAACTTTAAGCGAAGGCTGTTTCCTATGATTGAAATTTCCCGGATACCAAGTTACGCCGCTGCGGCTTTGCTTTTAGCAACTGGCCTTTCGGGTTGTGGAACCTTCGCTGTCATTGTTCCAGGGCCGATCATCGAGTCGCCTGAAATCCGTAGTTCGGTTGGAAAAGTCGAAGTCGGTTTTGGTCTCGAAGACGCGACAAAGTACGTGTACACAAGCGATGCAAGCAGTCGGCCTCCGAATTTGAACGCTGCAGAAATAAAATCCGACGTCCCGTACATCTCGGGACGCGGCGGGTACGCACTCTTTGAATGGCTAGAAGTCGGAGTTCGCCTGCTGCCTGGATCAGTGAATACTCTTTTCATCGGCGGAATCGGCGCGACCACACGTGTACAAATCGTCGGTTCAGGCGCCGGTCCGGGACTCAAGGTCGCCGTGTATGGCGGCGCCTTGCAGACGTCGTCTTCGTCGAGCGGTGACCAAAACGGAAATTTTGGTAACGGCGGCCATAATTGGAAAGCGATAGCGAAGGCGGTAACTTTAACTGCGGGAACTTCTATCGGCGTTCGTTTTCAAGACCCCGATGTCTTGGTTTTCATTGCCGGTGCCTATGCAGATCAAGCGATCACTGGTGGTAGCATTGATCATGCGCTGTCGAGCGATGGGCTAAGTCCGGCCGTATCGTACGCACTACGCGATGTGAAGGGAATTACCCGCACAGTGGCGGTAGGACTACGAGTTGGTAAACAGACTCAGCTAGGGCTCGATGCGAGACTCATCAACCGCAGTTGGCCAGGGCTCTCGAATCCAGAAACTCGTGGCGGCGGCGAATCGTCGCAAGCCGCCTACGGTCTCTCGCTACACTTTCCTATGTAGACTACGGAACAACCTGTGCGTTGAATTCGTCGAGAATCATCTGACGAGTTTTGCAAGTGCTTGGTTCTGGCTTAAGAGCAGGCTCGGTCTTCACGCGACGCGCGAGTTCTTCGCGTACTTTTACCGACGCGCTGTCGTCGAGATATGAGTCGACGCGGTAGACGAGCTTCTGAACGGGCTCGCCCGCTGCGCGCTGACCTTCTTTAAACTGAATCGCGATTTTTGTCGGAGAACCGAATGGTGCGGTGTGTGTTACGCAGCCGGTGGTGTCGTCGCGCTTCAGCTGAACGCCAGTGAAGTTTGTCATCAGGATAACTTTATCATCGCCGACGCAATCAACTCGGGTAGGAGCAACGACGTAATTTTCAATGTCGTTATGGTATGCGAGAAATGCCATCGTTTGCACGTAAGTCGATTTGTAGTACTGACCCATGTCGAATGGAACTTTTCCGCGGAAAGCCGGCATCGCTTCGAGCAATCCAGCAAGCGACGAGTGCCATGCGATGAAGTCAGGGTGAACGACCATCATTTGGTCGCCGATGTGCCAAGTTACAAATGCCTTTAAAAAGCTAAGCGAAAGTTCAGCGTTCTCTTCTTTTACAGTCCCAGCTTTGCAGCTACCGAATACATCAAGTTTTTTGAGGTCGTAAGAATCCGCTGCTTGCGCATGGGAAGCAGTTAAGGAACACACGACGATCAGGCTTGCGAAAAAACTCTTTATCATCTTCTTTTCTCCTAGGATTAAAGGCACGTTTTGTAATCTGTTGATGAAACTAAACACTTCCAAAATTTTTCCAAATTTGACATGTTCGCGGCCGGATTCGAGTATCCGAATTCACGATTTAAAGCATCGGCTGCGACAACCGAGTCTGCTGCTGTGCGCGTGCTAACTCTCGCGATTGTTCCCCAATATCCAAAATTGATAACCCCATTTGTGAAACTGGTCAGATGCAGTTTCGGGACGAAGGGCGTGACTCCATTCGGCGTCACGATGCTCGTATGAAATTTGTCGCGGTCTCGCAGATTCGCCGAAGCGTGGCAGCTGACGCAATTGGTATTGAAAAAATGAGTCTCGCTTGGATTGTCTATTCTTTCGCTATCGATTTGCAGTGCTGCCGTTCGATAACCTGGAACCTGCAGGGCTTTCATATCTGGCAAGTCTTGAAAAATCTGAGTCAGGACCAGTCCCTCGAATTGAAGTTTCGCAGGTTGAAACGTCGGCAGAAAGAAACAAACCGAGTGTCGATCGCATTTGAGAGATTCAATTCCGCGAGCAAGTTTCGAATTCGAACCGTCGTTGAATTGTTTTGAAAATTCAGTGACGAAACGCTGCCACGAACCTTTCTGAACATACCCTCCGACGAACTTCCAGTGATCAATCGCGACCTGAAGCGTGAGCGTAACGATCTCGAGTCGCTCCGAGGCACGAGGACCTACCGGCGGATTGAGTGCTTTCAACAGTGATGTTCGAAGCAGCATCGCAACACTGTCTTTAGACGTTTTCGCCTCAGCCACTAATGCCGGATGCAGCATCAGCGGCAAACCTGTTGTGTCAACGGCAAGTTCATCGACTGCGAGTTTTTTCAACTTCATGAGGTCATCGATGATGCCTTGCATTTCCTTCCCGTCGACCTTGAAAAGCAGGTGAATTGCGGTCGCTAGCGGATTGCCGAATAGATTGAAAGGCTGAACCACAAGTCGCAGTCTGGCTTGGCAACCGGGACCCCGCCGCGCGAGATGCATGATTTGTCCGTCGACCGAGTCAATTTCATCTTGAAGTTCGAAAACTTCGCCGCACGGATCGAGTCGCATCGAAGTCACATACCAACGCTTCATGTCGCCGACGAATTTCCCGTCGAGGTAGGGAACACGATTCATTGGAAAAGTGCGATCTTCGAATCTCAATACTTGCTCAAAGATCGCAGAGGGCAAGAGCTGATCGGCCAGCAAGTTGATCGCGGGATAAGGCTTTTGATGTTTTATCGGAAATAAAATGCTGACGTCGTTGACGTCAAGACCCGGACTGGCGTTGGCGATTGGCACATAGCTCATCGCAATAACTAAAATTATGAAAGCAACTGTTTGGTGAAACTTGGATTGCATTGGCGCACCGATAGCATCGTTGTTTAGAGTTCTTCAATGACGGTTCGTGAACGGGCAATGCGTCAGAGGGAACAATTGATTCAAAATGAGTAGACCCATCCCGCGTGACTGCGCGATGTAAGTCGTATGGCAAAACTATATACGCCCGATGCAGAATTGGGTTCGCAGTGCCCAGATTTTCGGCTGCCATCGACCGGTGGTACAGTTGTGACTCGTGATTCTTTGCGCACCGGCGAAAAAGGCGGCGCCCGCGAAGCTATTCTCGTCATGTTCATTTGCAATCACTGCCCTTACGTGAAAGCGATTGAGCCGCGACTTGCCGCTCTTCATAAAATGTTTGAAGCCAGAAAAAATGCGAGCGGAGATTCGAGAGTCGCCTTCATCGGAATCTCTTCAAACGACGCCGAAAAATATCCCGAAGATTCGTTTGAGAAAATGAAACTCAAAACCTATCCGTTTCCTTACCTCTTCGATGAAACTCAAAAAGTGGCGCAGGAGTTTGGCGCCGTTTGTACTCCAGATTTTTTTCTCTACGACCGAAACTTAAAACTAAGTTATCGCGGCCGCCTCGACGATTCGTGGCAAGACGAATCACTCGTGAAGTCGCGTGATCTCGCCGGTGCGATCGAATCGTTGTTGCAGGGTATGAATCCGAATCGCGAACAAAAGCCGTCGATGGGTTGCAGTCTCAAGTGGAAACCCGGCATGGAGCCACCTCCCGGTCGTCCGGTGTACTCTTGAGACTCCCGTCCTGGCCGGTCTTGCTTGGAGTCTCGGCACTCGTAATTATCAGCGTGGTCGTCTCGATCATGTTTCGCCTCGGAAGTTTCAAATCGGTGGTGATCGAACGAAAACAGAAGAACGAAACTCTCGTTGTTCTGCTGCGGGACCATCTTGGCGCTTATCACAAAATTGCCGGCCTCATCACCGAAGTCGAAACCTGGGCGCGGGTTCACGGTGAACCCTGCACAATCACCTTCGGACAATATTTCGACAATCCCGACAATACGGATGAAGATCGTCTACGAAGTCGCGGCGGCTGCGTTCTCTCGAACGGAGAAAAAACCGTGGAACTAAAGAAATTAATCGGTGAGGAATCGAAGCCTGGTTCGAGTTCTGGTCTAAAAATCGAAACGATCGAAATTCCCGACGCACTTGTCGCAGAATTTTTAGGTTCGCCGTCCATCGGTCCAATCAAAGTTTACCCAAAGGTGTTCGAGATGATGAAGCAGCTCGACCTGCGTTCAAGCGGCGCCGTCGTCGAACTTTACGAAGTACTCGACGAAAAATCCGGACGCACTCAATATTTCTTTCCAGTGGAAAGTTCTCGCCAGTAGGCCGCCGCCCCAAGCGAAAACGGATGCATACTGTGCGGTTAATGCCGATGGCGTTGTTTTTCGCTCCTCGTGCGTTTTTCGCTCCTCGGCGAAAAACGCACGAGGACCGAAAAACCGAGGTGATTAAAAAAGGCCAGAGCTCAAAGCGAACGAAGGCGGTTCAGAGCGCTGCCCGCTTGGAACCACTTGATCTGTTCTTCGTTGAACGAGTGATTTAAGACGACCGTGTCGACCGATCCGTCGCCGTGCTTCAGCTGACCCTGCAGAGGCTGGCCTGGCGCAAATGTGGAAAGTCCGCTGATCGAGATGCGATCGTCCTCACGAACCTTGTCGTAATCGGCCGGAGTCGCGAACGTCAGTGCGAGCGCCCCTTGCTTCTTCAAATTCGTTTCGTGAATTCGCGCGAAGCTTTTCGTGATGACGGCAATTCCACCCAAGTGACGAGGCGACATGGCTGCGTGCTCGCGAGAAGAACCTTCGCCGTAGTTTTCGTCACCGACGATAACCCACTTCATGCCTTTAGCTTTGTAATCGCGAGCGATGTGAGAAAACTCGAGCTCTTTTTCGCCGCTGATGATGTTGCGACCCTTACCTGGTGTTCCCGTGTACGAGTTTACCGCTCCAAGAAGCATGTTGTTTGAGATGTTGTCCAAATGACCGCGATACTTCAGCCATTTTCCCGCCGGGCTGATGTGATCGGTTGTGCATTTGCCTTTTGCTTTCGCCAAGATCAAGCAATCCGGGATCGCGTCGCTTCCATTCCACTTGTTGAAGGGCGTCAGCAATTGCAAGCGATCCGACGTCGGCGAAACGACAACTTTCGCTGTCGCACCGGCTGGCGCTTGGTAGCCATCTGGATCCGGAACAAAACCGAGCGCTGGCAAATCATCAGCAACGGGAGGCTTCAGTTTTATTTTCCTGCCATTTGGTGCCGTGAGTTCATCGACCAGCGGATTAAATTCTAGAGAGCCAGCAATACCGAGCGCCATCACGAGTTCGGGAGAACCAATAAACGCCAATGTCTCGGGATTGTCATCCTGGCGTCCACGGAAGTTACGGTTGAACGAAGTCACGATCGTGTTGGTCGTACCTTTCGCCATATCGTCGCGCCTCCACTGACCGATGCAAGGTCCGCAGGCGTTAGCCATCAACGTCGCACCGACTTCAGAAAAAGTTTTGAGCAACCCGTCGCGCTCGACGGTTTTCTTAATTTGCTCGGATCCGGGAGTAACGATGAATTGTTGCGGCATCTTCATGCCGGCTTCAATCGCTTGGCGCGCGACAAAAGCAGCGCGGCCGATATCTTCGTACGAAGAATTTGTGCACGAACCGATCAGAGCTGCCGAAAGTTTCGTGCCCCATTTATTTTCTTTTGCGTGTGCCGCCATTTGCGAAATTGGATGAGCGATGTCGGGAGAGTGCGGGCCTACAAGGTGAGGCTCCAACGTGTCGAGATCAATTTCTACGACCTGATCATAAAACTTGTTCGGATTCGCTAGGACTTCTGCATCCGCCATCAAAATGTCTTTGTTGGCTTCCGCGATTTTTGCGAGTTCTTCACGGCCTGTACTCTTCAAGTAAGCGGCCATGCGCTTGTCGTAGGGGAAAACCGAGCAAGTCGCACCGAGTTCGGCACCCATGTTCGTGATTGTCCCTTTACCTGTTGCCGAAATCGATTCGCAACCTTCACCGAAGTACTCGATAATCTTGTCGGTTCCGCCCTTGGTTGTGAGCAATCCACAAAGTTTCAAGATGACGTCTTTCGCCGACGTCCAACCGCTCATTTTTCCTTTGAGGTGAACGCCAATGACTTCTGGGTTCTTAACTTCCCATGGAAGTCCCGCCATAACGTCAGACGCATCCGCTCCACCCACGCCGACTGCACACATGCCGAGGCCGCCCGCATTTGGAGTATGCGAATCGGTTCCGATCATCAAGCCACCAGGAAAAGCGTAATTCTCGAAAACAACTTGGTGAATGATTCCGGCGCCTGGCTTCCAAAAACCAATGTTGTGCCGAGACGAAGCCGTCGCCAAGAAATCGTATACTTCACGATTTTCAGAGTTGGCCGTATTTAAGTCTTTCATTCCATTGATGTGCGCTTGAATCAGATGATCGCAGTGAACCGTCGACGGAACTGCGGCGTCGTCTTTGCCGGCCAACATAAATTGCAGCATCGCCATTTGTGCGGTCGCATCCTGCATGGCCACGCGATCGGGACGAAGAAGCAAAAAACTTTTTCCGCGAAGCAGTTCTTGGCCTTGAGGATCGTCCAAATGTCCGAAGACGATTTTTTCTGCGAGAGTCAGCGCCCGTGCGAGTCGCGTCTGTACGACACCAATTCGTAAACGTGATTTGTCGTAGACGTGCTTTACCATATCCGGAGTGGTTTCGATCATGCTCATAAGCCGACACTACGCCTAAACCGCTCAAAGCTTGAGGGCTGGCTAACTGCGTTAATCACGCATTTCGCGAGTAATTGATCTAACGCTCCTCGCGGGCCTTCATCGGCTCGACGACTTGCCCTGTGGCATCTTTCACTGGCGCTTGTCCCATATCGCCGGCTTGCGTAGGGGTAACGGCGCCACTACGCAAATTCGATGTCGAAATCGTTTTGGGATTTATCTTCAGTTCGAGGGTTGTCGACATCGGGTTTCCCGAAACCAAGCCTTCGATACTCACGGCGAGACTTCCGGTGACAGCGGGCACTCGCACTTGGATCGCTCGCGTCTCGCCCGAACCGATTTCAGTAAAATCCAGGCGCTGAGAAACACGGCCCTTAAGCCCGCCAAGTCCTTCAATCGAACCGCGGACGGCAGTAATATCGGCTTCAGCTGCGATCGCGACAATCAACGTCGTATCGCGGTTGATCGTAACAGTCATGTCGCCGTCGAAAGACGCGGTGACCGGCATCGTCGCTTTTCCGCCGTTGTGCGGATAATCTTGCGCGCGCTCGGCCGCAATCCCGCGCTTAAGACTTGGTAGAGGTGCCACCTTGGAACCCGCTTCCCGACCCGAATCTTTAAACTCAACAGCAGTTGTGCAGCCCAAGACAACAGCGACTGCGATGACTCCGCCACCACACCACCAGCGCCACATATTCTTTGTTCCCTGACTTCCCTGACTTTTCATAGACAAATTCCTTACCAGATCCAACCGTGGATCTTACGGACTTACTGAAAGGTTATACGCACCGACAGTTCCGAAGCCAGCAATCTCGACGACGTAGACTTGCCCCGCCGTCGTACAGAAAGTGACGCTCGGACAATTAGCTGTCGCGCCCGAGGTCGCTTCATCAAGCCCAAGCAGAACGCCTTTTCCCCAGACGGCCATGTCGAGCAGGTCACTTGAACTGCAAGTTTCGGTTCCTTGCGTGAGCGAAGAAACGCTTACTGTTGTCGTCGAACTTGTCGCTGTTACTTTGTAGAGGCGTCGAACACCAAACTTGTTCGCATGTGTTGCCGCTACCGAATAACCACCGAAAGAAATGCGATCGTGCTGAGTTGCCGCGTTCGCTCCACTCAAGAGTGGACGATACAATTGCCAGAATGGAGCTGTGAAAGCCGCACCTGCACTGCCCTCGCGATATCTGCGCGGCCGCGCCGAAGCCGTTTTGAACTCCTCACCCAAATCGTTGTCCGCGTCGAATGGATCGAAGACCGGCGTTAAAGCACCACAGCTTCCGGTGCAAAGCGAATCCATCGGTGAGGAGAGAAACCCAACGCCCGTCCATGTCGCGAAGAAGTCATTGTCCGTTTGTCCGTAGTTCTGAGCATAGTACGAGGCAAAGGTAAGACCATTCGTGGCAGCCGACGTTGTTTTTTGATAATTCTCCAGAACGTTACCGATGCGGTCGAACGAACCTTGCATCTGCCAAAGGTGATAAAGCATGTAGCCCATTGACGTTTCCGACCACGGTCCACGGTCGTCGTTCACGTACGTCGTACCCATCGGTGTATTCGTAGCACTCGGCTGCTGACCCACGTTGAT
>JAYSST010000193.1:0-4314 GCA_043720435.1 Bdellovibrionales bacterium | reverse complement strand
CCCTTGTTGAAGCGAATCCCGTCGACGTTCCGAAAGCGTTAATGCTCGAGCAGAAAAAAGCTCTCGCTGAGGATTTGAAAAAGCGTATGGAAAGCCAGGGCATGGGCGCCGAGCAGTTCGAAGAGTACAAAGAAAAGTGGGACAAGGATTTCGAAGAAACCGCGTCCTTCATGATTCGATCGAGCTTCCTGCTCGATAAAATTGCGGCCGAGAAAAGTCTCAAATCAACCGACGCAGATCTCGAGGCAAAATTCACCGAGTACGCTGGGCAGACTGGCATCGAGATGGCGCGCGTTAAAGAATTTTACGGCGACGAGGATCGACGTTCGCGTCTGCGCTATCAGTTGACCGAAGATAAGGTTGTCGATTGGCTGATTGAACACGCGAACGTGAAAGAAGTTTCGCGTGAAGAACTCGAAAAAGACGCTGAGAAAGACGAAAAGACGAATTAGCTGATCAGATGAGCGAAACGTTTGCCGAACAAATTCCGCCGAGGGGGCGCCGAATGAATCAGGTCAACAAGCTTCGAAATTTGAAAAGTCGTGTTCGCGCTTCACTCGCGCCGATTTGTTTGTTGCTTGCGGCAATGTTGACCGCGTGCACTCCTGATGCTGCGCCAGTCGCTCCACCGACGACTCCCGACGGTGGAAACGTAAAAATTGAAAAATCAAATTGCGAAACTTCGGGGCCACTCCAATTAATTGCCGACGCCGATGGTCGCTATGCGCTCACTCAAATTGCACCGCGCGCCGATCATTTCTGCGCGATCATTTTGCCGATTGACGGTGCATCGCTAGATCTAATTTCAACTCGCACTAAGGTTTACGACTATCGTCGCAATCATCCGAGCGATCGGATTAGCCACGTGGTGTTCTTCAACAATTTGACACTCGAACTCACAGCGATCGCAGAAGTCGTCGAAACAATCGCAGGCACTCCGCAAGACCTTGCAAGGGTCACGTGGTTGCACTCGGGATCAAGCCTCGAAGGCGTTCTCACTTATTTCCGTGGCCGCGACTACGGCTTTGCTATTGAATTGGCCGGTTTCGAGGTTTTCACATCACCGCTCTCGCTGGCCGACGCTCGAACTTTAGATTCTAAATTTCAACGGCCTTACACTTACCTGTTTTTGGATCGTCATCCCGTCATAGCCGCTGAGCTTCAAAATCGTCGCCCGCCGGTTGTCGCAAAGTCCGTACCACAGGTGCCGTCCCCGCAGCTCGATGAATGGTCTGGTCTTTGAGCCTAGGGGTTCGCTTCGCTCCATCACCCACCGGGCACTTTCATATAGGTAATTTACGCACCGCTTGGGTGTCTGCACGCATTGCTCGCTCGCTTCATCAGCCTTGGATAGTTCGTGTGGAGGACATCGATGCGGCACGCGCTTCAGAACAGTCGTGGTCTAATCAACTCGCCGATTTAATAACGCTCGGCCTGAAGCCAGATTCGATCATTAAACAATCCGCGCGTTATCCACGGCATTTAGAATCTTTCGAACGCGCGCGCGCGGAAGGACGAGTCTATGCATGCGACTGCTCGAGAAAAGAAGTGCTCGAAAGTCTTTCGCAAATGGAAAGTGCCCCCCATGTTCCCTTATCGGAATATTCCGGCCACTGCCGCAATCGCCCACGCAGCGACGTTTTTAGGCCCGTCGAATCTTTGGCGTGGCGATGGCGAAATACAATAGATGATGGTCGCGACGATGCGATTGTCGCAAGAACCGATGTCGAAGGCGGAAAATTTGTGCCCGCCTATCACTGGGCATGCGCTATCGATGATGCCGACGGCGACTACTCGGTCCTCGTTCGCGCGTGGGATTTAGCGACGGTTGAAAAAACCCAGCGCGCGATTCGTCGATGGAGCTGTGGGCCGGGAGCATTGATCGACACCACAGTTTTCCACACCGCTCTCGTCATCCGTGAAGATGGCGGTCGCCTCGAAAAGCGCACTAAAGGTGTGACGCTCGATGAAGTCATCGCAGGCGGCTCGAGTCCCGCTTCTTTAATCGCCGCCTTCGAAAAAAGTTTCGACGAAGACTCTGCCCTTCGCATAATTCACGACGCAGCGCCGGTCGGAGAAATTTTCCGCGAAATCTCGGTCGGTCTTTTTCTTCGCTGAGAGTCGGGAGACACCGACCCTTGGTGATTGACGACGGGTGTCTCTCGTCTACTGTTGAGCTGTGCAGATTTTTGTTGGCAAAGGAACGCGAAGACTTTCAAAAAGGAGTTTTACAATGGTTTTAATTCTAGGACGCACAATTGGATTTTGTGCGGCGATTATTTTGTTTGCTTCAACGTCAGCAGAAGCCGCAGGTTTCGCTGGTGGAAATGTTTTTGAATACACTTCTGCGACGGGTGATGTACTCGTTCATTGTCCGCGAAGCGGCGGGGGCGGCGGCCCAGGTGGCGGACCTCGCGGACCTTCATCGGCGAGCTTTCGCTGCTACGGCTATATGTTTTCTCCCGCGGAATCAGCGCAGTTTGTCGGTCCCAAATTAAATGCGAACGGAGTCGAACTCACTGCAACTCGCGAAGACGGCAGCACTAGAACCAAAACGAGCGATTACGACGGATCGGTTGGTGCATCGACCGACACGTTCAACCTGTGGATTCATACGGTCTTTCAGCGCCCACTTTTGAAACTCGGACGCAACGACATCGCATGGACTGTCACTCGCGACGGGCGCGCTGTTCAATCTGGAAGCTTCATCGCCGATGTTTTTGAAAAGCCTGCGCTGCGCTGCCCGACAGCATCCATCACGTCTTGGGATCCAGATGGCTGCTCGAACTCGGGAAGCGCTTGCGGTGACTACTTCAGGCAATACGGGCAGGATTGCCGGTAGACTACTTCTTTTCGGGAGCCTTCTCAGAAGATTTTTCTGAGGGTTTTTCCTGTGATTTTTCTGCAGGCTTCTCGCTAGGTTTCGTAGAAGGCTTGTCGGTTTTCTTCTCGGTCGCGTTTTCGATGTTCTTCTCGACAGCCGCTGCTGCGGCTTGAATAGCTTCTGGCTTAACGGCGGCCGTCGTATCGATCGCGCCAAATTTCTCCATCACTTTCCAAGCCTTAAGATAGTTGTAGGCTTGAAGTACTTGGAAATCGTCATGCAGGAGTTTTTCTCGTGGCGTAAGATTCGGCTTTTTTGCGGTTTCTTGTTTAAACCAATAGTTCATAGCCGCCGACTCGGCCTTCTTCTTTTCTTTTTCTTTATCACTCAACAGGTGTCCACCTAAATCCGATTCGCGGCGAACTTCGCGCTTAATAATCGCTTTCTTGAATTGTTCCGGATCCACGTCTTCAACAGTCACGTCGGGAGTGATTCCGACCGACTGAATCGATTTTCCAGTAGGAGTATAGTAGCGTGCCACTGTCAGCTTCAGCCCCGAACCGTCGCCAAGTTTCACAACTGACTGGACACTACCTTTTCCGAACGTTACTTGACCCATGATCAACGCGCGCTTGTTATCCTGCAGTGCTCCCGCAACGATTTCCGAAGCGCTCGCTGAGTATTCGTTCACAAGCACAATGATTGGAAATCCCGAATACGTTCCGTCCTTTTTCGCGTAGAGAACTTCTTTTTCGCGTTTGTTTCTTCCAATCGTGCTGACGATGACACCTTCATCAAGAAAAAGGTCGCTGACTTTCACAGCTTGATCAAGCAGGCCGCCGGGGTTTCGTCGCATGTCGATAATAAGGCCCTTGATAACTTTCGACCGCTTCAGCATTTCCTTAAGAACTTTTTCAAAGTCATTTGACGAGTTCTCGATAAAACTTGTGAGACGAACGTATCCGTATCCCTCTTCGAGTTCCGTGAACTTTACTGATTTTAGTTTCACGGTCCCACGTGCAACAGCGAACTCTTTTGGTTTGTCGAAACCTTCGCGGAAGATTCCCATTCGAACTTTCGAACCCTTTTTGCCGCGCATACGTTGCGCCGCTTCTGCCAGGCTTAATCCCTTCGTCGATTCACCATTGATCTCGACGATTTTATCGCCGGCTTGAATTCCAGCTTCCCACGCCGGAGTATCTTCAATCGGAGCAATGACTGTAAGAATATCGTTCTGCAATGTAATCTCGATGCCGAGACCACCAAATTCTCCGGACGTTTCACTTTCGAATTCCTTGTAAACGTCGGGTGGCAAGAAGTTGGTGTGCGGATCGAGTTCCGACAACATACCCTTTACTCCGCCGTAGATTAATTTCTTCATGTCGACTTCTTCGACGTAGTACTGCTGAACGAGATTCAGTACTTTGGTGAAAATCTGAAGATCGGCATATCGTTCCTTTGCGTAGGCGAGACCGCCGCCCGTCGATAGC
>JAYSST010000192.1:0-1791 GCA_043720435.1 Bdellovibrionales bacterium | reverse complement strand
GCTGGTCGGCCTTGCTGATCCAGAATGCGTGCAAGTTGTCGCTCGCAAACTGAAGAAGAACGGCGTCGACGTCATGCTCGAAGCGAAAGCCAAGGGCTGGAAAAAATCGGGCAAAGGTGTCGAAGTCACAGTCGAAGTCGGCGGCAAAGAGCAGGTTTTAAAAGCTGACAAGGTTTTAGTGACTGTCGGTCGCCGTCCGAATAGCGATCAAGCGAACATTAAAGGTGTCGGCATTGTCATTGATGAAAAAGGTTTCGTGAAAGTGAACTCGCAACGTCGCACGAACATCCCTAATATTTTCGCCATAGGCGATATTGCATGCCAGCCGATGCTCGCGCACAAAGCTTCGCACGAAGGTGTGATGGTCGCCGAAATCATGGGGGGTCTGAAGCGCGCTTACGAAGTGAAGACCGTTCCGTCGGTGATCTTCGTCGATCCAGAAATCGCGGCCGCAGGCATGACCGAAGACGAGTGCAAAGCAGCCGGATACGCAGATCTCAAAATCGGGAAGTTTCCATTCGCAGCAAACGGTCGCGCCGTTTCACTGATGGAAACTGATGGATTCATCAAAATTATCGCCGATGCAAAAACAAATGTCGTTCTTGGAGTTCACATCGTTGGGCCTGAAGCATCGAACTTGATCTCGGAAGCCGCCCTCGCCATTGAAATGGGTGCGCGGGTTGAAGACATCGCGCTGACAATTCACCCACATCCAACTTTGGGTGAAACGATGATGGAAGCTGCTGAAGCGACGCTGGGTCACGCTATCCACATCATTCAAAAACCTTTGGGCGGAGCAAAAGCTGCAGCGCCGCGAGCAAACGTGTGAGGAGCAGACGTGCGACGATTAGCCGAACCGTCGCACCAAAGGTGCGTGTTCCGCGCAACGTAGCGAAATGACAGCTGTTGAGCACTGGGGCGAGGTCTCTTATCGAGAGGCTCTCGCTCGACAAGAAGAATACGTCGATCAAGTCAGTCGAGAACTTCGGCGCGAGACGATCATTTTCTGCTCGCACCCACCGGTAGTTACACTCGGACGAGGTACGAAGCCGGGCGACGTGTTTGGCTGGACGGGCGAAATTTTTGAAGTCAGTCGCGGCGGGCGAGCGACGTATCACGGCCCAAGCCAGTCCGTTATTTATCCGATCATTGATTTAAGTTCCCGTGGTCGAGATCTGCATAAATACATGCGACTCCTCGAAGAATCGATGATCGAAGTGCTTTCGTCTTTCGGTATTCAGGCGATCGCCAATGCTCTTCAAACCGAAGCGGGCTCGATTCAATCCGCACCGGCAACAGGTGTCTGGATCAATTCAAAAAAGATTGCCTCAATCGGAATCGCAGTTCGCCGCTGGATTTCATATCACGGGCTCGCACTCAACATTGATCACGATCCGCATGCATTCGAAGGCATGAAACCGTGCGGGTTTGCTCCCGGCAGCGTGATTTCGATGGAAGAAGTGCTTGGCGAAAGACCTTCGCGAGGAGCCGTCGAGTCACGACTCGAGATTGCGCTGATGAAGCGGCTCGCGCTGCCTTAAAACTGGTCGGACGTCTAGGCAATGACCTTCGTCTCGTTCGCCTTTCAATTATCTGCAAAAGGTCAAACTTATCGAGAGTTTGTAACAAACTAAGTGTCATGACGATTTACAAGTCGGCTCGTCGCATTGCTATTTCTGTATCGGTATTCACGAGCCTTACGCTTTTGCCCGGATTGCCTTCGATTGTTTCCGCGCAAGATGATGTCGCGAAGCGTGATATCTACGACCTGCCGACTCCGGTCGCGATTCA
>JAYSST010000191.1:0-11665 GCA_043720435.1 Bdellovibrionales bacterium | reverse complement strand
ACTCTACGGCCTTCCTTCAGGCAGCCACCGACGCCATCCTAAAAAACCGCTAAAGGTACCCGGTTCTCTTTGCAGAAGCGCTGCGTTAGCGGGATGTACCGACCGGAGTTTCGCTGAGCCATCAGCCGTCGTTGACCGTTGGGCGTAGACACTGCAATTTGAGTAGCGAATCCTCGTTCGCTCGACGCAGGAAATCCGCCGGAAAGGTTCAAACACGCATGTCTACACCGACTGTTCAGCCCCTCACAGACCTCGCCACAATGGTTTCACTTTCGAAACGTCGCGGCTTCGTTTTTCAATCTAGCGAGATTTACGGGGGCCTCGGTTCTTGTTGGGATTACGGTCCGCTTGGAGCCCAACTGAAAATGAATGTGAAACGTGCGTGGTGGGATTCGATGACTCGTCGAGAGGACGTCGTCGGTCTCGACGCTGCGATTTTGATGCATCCTACAGTTTGGAAAGCATCGGGACATGTCGATGGATTCAGCGATCCGCTCGTTGATTGCAAAGCCTGCAAGACACGTTTTCGATCGGACAACACCGATAGCTATATCAACGAAAAGAAATGTCCTAACTGCGGGTCGAAAGATCTAACAGAAGAACGCAAGTTTAACCTCATGTTCAAAACGCACATGGGACCCACAGAAGATTCGGGCGCCGTCGTGTACCTGCGACCAGAAACGGCGCAAGGGCATTACGTGAATTTTGAAAACGTTTTGACGAGTTCGCGGAAGAAAATTCCGTTCGGTATCGCGGCGATTGGGAAATCTTTTAGAAACGAAATTACTCCCGGCAACTTCATCTTCCGAACCCGCGAGTTCGAACAGATGGAGATGCAGTATTTTGTAAAGCCCGGCGACGACATGGCGTGGTTCGAAAAATGGCGCGAGACGCGTTGGTCGTTCTACAAACAGATCGGTATCAAGACTGAAAACTTGCAGTGGAAACCGCACGGACCCGACGAGCTTGCGCACTATGCGAAAGCAGCGGTCGACGTTCAGTACAAATTCCCATTCGGTTGGCAGGAGCTTGAAGGCGTCCATAACCGCGGCGACTTTGATCTTACTCAGCACTCAAAATTCTCTGGCAAGAAACTCGAGTACTTCGAGGAGGCGTCCAAAGAACGCTATGTTCCCTATGCGATTGAAACCGCGGTCGGTTGCGATCGTCTGGTTCTCGTTGTGATGTGCGATGCGTATCGCGAGGAAGTGACCATCGATGAAGAAACTAAGAAACCAGATATCCGCGTTGTTTTGGGTTTCCATCCTTCGTTGGCTCCGGTAAAAGCGGCGGTGTTGCCGCTTTCGAAAAAAGCGGAGCTTCAGGGGCCTGCGATGAAAATTCGCGACGAGCTCGCGCGTGAATTCGACGTTCAGTATGACGATTCACAATCGATCGGAAAACGTTATCGACGACAAGACGAGATCGGAACTCCGTTCTGCATCACGGTCGACTTCGAAACTTTGAACGATCAGAAGGTTACGATCCGGCACCGCGATACAATGAAACAAGATCGCGTAGCGCTGACTGAAGTGACAAACTATGTAGCGAACGGTTTGAGGAATTTTTAATGCAAACGACGACTTCATCTTCTAAATCTTCCGGTGCGGCTCAAGCCAAAAGCGTTTATTTTTTCTCGGCTGGAGACACCGATGGCAACGCCGGAATGAAGAACATCCTCGGCGGCAAAGGTGCAAACTTGGCCGAGATGACTTCAATGGGAATTCCGGTTCCTCCTGGATTCACAATTTCCACTGCGATGTGCGAAGCGTTCTATCAGGGCGGCGAGAAGTTGCCTGCGGATCTCGTGGCTTCAATTGAATCGGCGTTGGTTAAAGTCGAGCAAAAGATCGGGAAAAAATTTGGCGACAAGAATAATCCACTTTTAGTTTCGGTCCGATCTGGCGCGCGGGCTTCGATGCCCGGAATGATGGATACGATTTTAAACTTAGGACTTAACGACGAGACTGTCGAAGGGCTTGCCGAAGCCAGTGGCAATCCTCGTTTCGCGTGGGACTCGTATCGTCGCTTTATTCAAATGTATTCGGAAGTCGTCATGGGAATGAACTCCTCATTTCTTGAAGTGGCGATGGAAGACATGAAAGACGCTAAGGGCTATAAGTTTGATACGGATCTTAAAGTTGAAGATTTGAGAAAGCTTGTCGCTGAATTCAAGAAACAAGTAGTGGACGGCACTGGACAAAAGTTTCCGGTCGATCCGAAAGAACAATTGTGGGGAGCAATCTCGGCCGTTTTCCAGTCGTGGAATACGGCGCGAGCGATAGCCTACCGCCAAATGCACGCGATTCCTGCCGAGTGGGGAACTGCCGTCAACGTTCAGTCGATGGTTTTCGGCAACATGGGCGATGACTCTGCGACGGGCGTTGCGTTCACTCGCAACCCTTCGAACGGTCTTAGAGAATTTTACGGCGAATATCTTGTCAATGCTCAGGGTGAAGACGTTGTTGCTGGGATACGTACTCCGATTCCAATATTGGCGACAGAAGCGAAACTTGCCGGCATTGTCGGTCAGTCGCTCGAAGAGCGCATGCCGAAAGTTTTCGGTGATCTTGTGTCGACTTATAAACAATTGGAAAAACATTACCGCGATATGCAGGACATGGAGTTCACCGTCGAGCGCGGTAAACTCTGGATGCTGCAAACGCGCACCGGAAAACGTACTGCGAAAGCCGCGCTAAAAATCGCGTGCGACATGATCGACGAAAAGATGATCACCGAAGAAGAGGCGCTGATGCGTCTTGATCCGAAGTCGCTCGATCAGCTGCTGCATCCGACTCTCGACTTAAAGGCGAAGAAAACCGTTTTGACGAAAGCTTTGCCGGCATCTCCAGGCGGAGCCACGGGCAAACTTGTGTTTTCGAGCGAAGAAGCTGTTGAGTGGAAAGAGCGCGGCGAAAAAGTTATTCTCGCGCGAGTTGAGACGTCGCCGGAAGACATTCTCGGTATGGCTGCCTGCCAGGGTATTCTGACTTCGCGCGGAGGGATGACGTCACACGCTGCCGTCGTCGCACGTGGAATGGGTAAGTGTTGTGTCGCGGGTGCTGGCGAGGTCGGCATTGACTACAATACTGAAACGTTGCGCGTGAACGGCTACGTTTTAAAGAAAGGCGACGTCGTAACTCTCGATGGTTCGACCGGCGAAGTTTTCTTGGGCGAAGTAAAGATGGTCGAGGCAGAGCTTTCTGGAGAATTCGACCGCATCATGAAGTTGGCGGATTCGAAACGTACGATGAAGATTCGTGCAAATGCTGATACACCGAAAGACGCTGTGACGGCCCGCGGGTTTGGCGCTGAGGGTATCGGCCTTTGTCGAACAGAACATATGTTTTTTGGTGCTGAACGTATTGACGTCGTTCGCGAGATGATTGTCGCTGAATCGAAGGCTGAGCGCGAAATCGCGCTGGAGAAACTTCTTCCGATGCAGCGATCCGACTTTATCGAGCTGTTTAAAACCATGAAGGGTTACCCTGTAACGATTCGTCTTTTGGATCCTCCGCTTCACGAATTTGTTCCGCACACAGACGAAGAAATTCGCGAGTTGGCGAAAACGCTTAAAATGGATTTTGAAAAACTCCGAACCCGAATTCGAGGATTACATGAATTCAACCCTATGTTGGGTCATCGCGGGTGTCGTTTGGCCATTACATATCCCGAAATTTATCAGATGCAAACGCGTGCGATCGCCGAGGCGGCCGCAGAGCTGGTGAAGGCGGGGATGACGTTGGTTCCTGAGGTAATGATCCCATTGATCGGAACCGCGCGCGAACTTGAAATCCTGCGTGAACTTTCGGAAAAAGAAATCCGGCTCGTGCAAAAAGAAACTGGCGTTAAGTTCGACTACT
The DNA here is from genome assembly GCA_043720435.1 of Bdellovibrionales bacterium. GTDB lineage: Bacteria > Bdellovibrionota > Bdellovibrionia > Bdellovibrionales > JAMPXM01. The sequence goes on along the minus strand of JAYSST010000191.1, from coordinate 7,802 downwards.
TGATTGGAACGATGATCGAGCTTCCGCGGGCAGCTCTGACGGCCGATGAAATCGCGGTGACCGCCGACTTCTTTAGCTTCGGAACAAACGATCTCACGCAGACGGCGCTTGGACTTTCGCGCGACGACTCGGCGAGATTCTTGTCGTCGTACGTAAACGAAGGAATCTTCAAAACGGATCCATTCGTATCGATTGATCAAGTGGGCGTCGGTAAACTCGTGACGATGGCCGTACAACTTGGCCGCAAGGTGAAGAAAGACTTGAAAGTTGGAGTCTGCGGCGAACACGGCGGAGATCCAGAATCGATTCAGTTTTTCCAGAGTGCGGGTCTTGATTACGTTAGCTGTTCTCCGTACCGCGTTCCGATTGCCCGTTTGGCCGCGGCTCAAGCGGCGATTTCCGCGAAGAGCGGCGGGAAAGCCGGCAGCGGTATGCATTAACAGGTGTCGTCCCGTGGAAAACTCATTTTCCGTTTGAAGGCTAGCTTCAGAACCTGTGCCGAAACTCAGCGGCGTTCTACTCTTTACAGGGCTTCAGTCTTTGGTTCGCATTGATGTAATTTTTGGTTAAATCTTCTTTGTGAAATGCGCGACTATAGCTCATCTGAAAAAGTTTGTTTGTTTCTCTGCGGCACTCGGGGTGCTTGTCGCGACAATAAGTCCCTCTGCTTCGCTTGCATTCGCAAAGATGTGCGAACCTCTAAATCAGAAACGTGTTCGGATCCTCGGCTGGTATCATGGTACGATCGAAAGAGAGACAGCCGAGCTCACTGTCGCAACAGCGCTGACAGCCGCTAAGGAGGGTCGGTGCCCGCAAGCCAAAGAAGCAATCGATTTGTACCTGACGAAGTTCTTCGCGCAAGAAAAAGAGAGTCGCCGAGTTTACGCCGAATTAGAAAAGCAGTATCGAGGGCAAAGGTATTCGATCATTGGTCTTGAGATGACACCAGAACAATATGCCGAAGCCTTCGTAGTGCCTCAAAGCAACGAAGACCTCTCGCTGAAGCTGGTTCCGATTTTTGCAAAATTTTGTCCCAAACATGCGGATCGATTTCAGGATTTAGCCAAGGTTTACCCCGGGCCTGAATTTGAATTCGCTCGAAGAAAACACGGAAAAGTTCGTCTCATGCCGATGGGCGACCATAAGTTGGTAACTGAATCTTTCAATGCGATGTCGCCAGAAACTAAGAATTTTGCGCGTCATTTGGATACGTTATCTGTCGAGCAGAGTCGAGCTTATGATCGCTACCTAGAGATGAGTAAGGATGGTCGAGTCTTGACCAAGTTCGAGATCGAAGAGCTTCTTACGGAAATCAAGGAAGCCGACAAAGCGAAAATGCGAAAGTATTTTAGCGAAGTTGCTCTGGTTTTTGGCCTTGTTGAAGCTCGGAGTAAAAAAATTCTGGAGAAGGCGATCGCGACCGAAAAGGACATGGTTTTGGTCGTTGGTCATTCTCATGTTCCGGGTTTGATTCGGGAACTTAAAGACGCATGCGTCCCGCCCTAGATACACACGATTTCGCACGACAGGTGGCGCGAGGCGACACCGGCGCTTAGATTCACTCGGCGACATCGCTGGTTTACTAGAAGCTCGCGCCTAAGTAAATTCTCAGAAGTTGTAGCGCTGGTTCGCCGAGTGATTTTTTTTCGCGATCGAAATCGTACTGAAGGCCGGTGGTTGTTATCACTTCGTCTTGGTAATTTGTGACGAGTGGGAACGAATATCCGATCCAATCGCATCCTAAAGTGAAATAGCCGTAGCGCCACTGACTTCCTAGAGCGATCGAGAATGCCGTCGTGGTGCTATGGAATCCCATTCGGCCCCCGCTGCCGGTGCCCGTAAAATCATAGCTGCGACGATCGACGCCGACCTTCCCGTACATTCCTTCAAAGACTTCTTGTTTGAGGTGAACACCCATCGAACTTCCTGCGCGCGTGCGGTACTGCTGGTTCGAGACTTCGCCGTAGCCAACGCTGTAGATATGGTGAAGGGCTTCGAACAGTACCGTGGTGCTGTCGGTTAAATGGTAGGCGGCAATCAGCCCCGTCGATCCGGCGTGGCTGGGACCAAGACCGATCGGTTGAATTAGGAGATCGAAGGTTTTCGCGACGACATCTGCAGCGACATCCGCAGCGACTTCTTTGTCCGCAGCGCTCGAGGCTTGTGAGATGAAGAGGATCGTAATGATGAACGCGGTCTTTAAGAAGAGATTCATACCGCTTCAATCGCTTATCACACTCAGAAAGGTCAATGCCATTGGCTCGGTGAGAGCTCACTGGCTTAAGGACCGTTCCAAATTCAGAACGTGGTTATTTTGCAGAGTGGACAAAAGTTTTCAGGTCGGTCCAGTAGGACGCGTCCGAAAAGATGTCGCCGTGGCCTTTGCCTAGCGCTATCAAAAATCTGACGAGTGTGGATTTCGCGGCTTCGCTGAGACGTTGGCCGAACTTGAGACCGATGAGTTGATCCTCCGAACCGTGACGCATCAAAAGTGGGATGCGAAGACCTGGTGCTACGGCCAGCGAGTTCCATTCATTTTTCTTATAGAGTTCTTCTGGAATCTGGCTTGCGAGACTGCCGAATTTTTCGCTCGTCAATTCGCGAATCGTTGTCCAAGCGCTGTCAGCGATCAGTGCGCTAACGCGATTTGAGTTGAGGCCCGCCGTCTGAAAAGCGACTGCAGATCCAAGTGACCAGCCCCACAAAACAAGCGGTGAATTAGGAAACATTTTTCCTGTCCACGCGACTGTCGCTTGAGCTGCTGCCATCAAAGTACTTTGTTCGGGATGGCCGGTGCTGTTTCCGTAGCCAGGATAATCGAAAACGACAAAGTTCGCGCCGAGACTTTCCATTCTAGTCAGAAAGCCGTTTTTTGCCAGTCGACCGATGTTTTCGCCGTTACCGTGGAAATGAATGACGACTGGAACGTTCGCAGCCGTGGAGCTTCGTCGATACCAAACGTGGATTTTCAAGGCGCCGTTCGGATGAGCGACGTCGAGAAGATCTTGTCCATAACCCGCTGGTGGTTGAGCCGGCGTTGCAGTTTCGTTGGCACTGTCGACCGGATACAGAAAGCCCTGTGCAAGCTCGGCGATGTTTCCGCAGGCCGCCGTCATGAGAAGAGAAACTAAGCAGAGAACTCTAAAGATGTGCGTTTTCATTTGTTAAACTCCCGACTTCGTATCGGAACAACAGGATCAATGCGCACGCGACGATCGGCCGATTTAGGTCGAGTCTGCAGACCTCTCGCCTTCTGCGAAACAAGCACCGTACCTTCGGCCGATCCCGTTGAATGCGACGCTCGCTCGGCGACGACTACTCTGTGAGATCGCGAAGAACGAGTTTGATCGTTTGGTCTAGTGGGTGGTCGTTGAATTCTTTTTCGCTTTCTAAAAAGGCCGCGATCAATCGGTCTCGCTGCGGAGCAATCTGCGGCATAGCGCGCAACATTTTTAAACGAGCCAGACTCTCTGTCGGTTGTTCAGCAATGTAGCCAAGTTCCATCGATTTAAAGACGACGTAGTAATATTGCCGAATTCGCAGAAGGCTTTCCCGATTGAGCACGGCGATTTCCGAATTCGACGGCGCGCTTAGCGCTTGTCTTCCTACGACGCCAGTCATGCTTCCTGCGTGACCTGCGTGAAGAAACTTGCTGGCAACCGCTAGCGTCTGCTGAAGAGAGGTTAGCTTGTTCGACAGTTTGATGTAACCCATGGCCTTCACCTGATGGTTTCCGCCCTCGCAAATATCTTTGCTAACGATCGCTTCGGATTGCTTCAGCATCGACATGCCCAGAACCGTCAATTGTACTGAAAAATTGCGGGCTGCGATGGCGCGTTCGCGTTCGCTGGCATCAGCCGAGTAAAGCGCATCCAACGTCGAATCAAGTTTTTCAATTTCGACGACAAGATTGGCACCTGCTTTCGTGTAGTCGCGACTTTCGGCGCCGGAGACTGGATCTTTAATGGTCGTGTAGCTCAGATTCGCGACGGTCGCGGCCGAGACAGAAACCATGAGATCATTCGCGCTCGGGGTTTTGTAACCACCTAGGCAGCTGATTGATTCGGCTTTGGCTAACGTCGACGTCAGCAGGAATGCGATGCCGAGAATTAAATTTATCTTTTTCATTGGAATCACTTTCGTTTTACGACCGGGCTTGCCGGGACCGATTTGCGGGTAAAGTCGTTGCACAGAACGATGACTTGCTTCGAGTCGTCGTCGCGTTCTAGAAACGCGGTGACTCCAGCGTTTAGCTGTCCGAAGCCTTCAGCATAAAGAAGGTTACGCGATACGCTCGCGATGTTGATGTGCATCGAACCATTCTTTGTTTGGTGAATCGTGACGCCGATGTCCGGGTACATGTCGCCCCGGACGGTCCCCCCGCCGTGCGAAATGCTTTTAGTTTTAAACGATGGCGTTTGACTGAGATCCACTTCGGTTAAGTCGCAGGTAAACGCGTTGGCCATTGGGCCCAAAAGCTGGGCGGTGGTGAATAGCAGAACTGACTTTGTAAATCTGATTTTCATATTTCCTCGTTTTTTCGGAGTTTCGTTCGACTCGAGGAATTAATACGACGCACTAAAAGCCGATAGACCTAATTAATTAATAAAGGTATATTTTAGGTCGTTTTACTTAACACTGTAATGCGAGGGCCTGAGAATGACGACTGTTTTCGAATTCCTCGATTATCGTCGGTACCTTTTGAAATTCATCCACGAGCAACCGCGAGCGGGCCATGGTTTTCGAGCTAAAATGGCGGGTCACCTCGATTGCAAGACTTCCTTCATTTCGCAAGTGCTTGGCGGCGATGCGAATTTTAGCGTCGAGCAAGCCTTTGCCCTCATAAGCCTCTTGCAGCTCGGCGCGGTCGAAGGGAAATACTTTTTGGCGCTGGTGCAGATGGCGCGTGCCGGAAGGAAAGATCTTCGGGACTACTTTAAAAAAGAGGCCGAGAGCCTAAAGACCGAAGCGCTGCGCCTCAAGAATCGAATCGCAGAAAAATCGCTGCGCTCGAAAGAAGACGAATTCAAATATTTCTCGAGCGCTGAATACGGCTATCTCCATATATTGACGACGATTCCCGAATATCAAACTCGCGATGCTTTGTTGAAAAAATCAAAGCTAACGGTCGAACGTTTCGACCAGGTGCTTAGTTACCTGCTCGACCTTGGCTATGTCGCCTACGATAAGGGGCGATTTGTGCCTGGGCCGATGCGCCTCCATGTCGCCGACGATGCTGCGATCATTGCCACTCATCACACGAATTGGCGCATTCAGGCGATTAAGGCCTGTCAGTCGGCCGAGACGCGCGACTTTCATTATTCGTCAGTGATTTCTATTTCACGCGAAGACTTCGATTCTTTGCGTGCGAAAATGGTTCGGCACATTGAAGAGTATCGAAAAGTTATCAACGATTCTGGCTGCGAAGCACCGTATAGTTTGTGTTTAGATTTTTACGAGCTTCGATAAAGGCGATTACTTCTCGAGATCGAAGCGGGCCGCGCAAGACTTTGCGTTTGAGTCGCCGTTGATCATCGGTTGTGGGCAGCGATCGGAGATCGCGCTCACAAATTGATCTCGCGTGAGGACCGGAGATTTTGTCAAAAGGCTGTGAAGCCCGCCGGAAACCAACGCGGACGCGAACGAAGTTCCCGTGACGAGGAAACAATTTTGAATTTCAGTGCAGGCGAATAGTCCCTCGCCAGGAGCTAAGACCTCAGGCTTAAAATGCCATGCTTTCGGTGCTCGCGTCGTTCGTTCGTAGAGCAGCGGAATTTTGAAGTGAGTGACGGATTGTTCTTCGGCGTAGCCGAAATTACTGAATGGGCTAGGCCGATACGTAGATGTGTCGTGCGAAAAACCGTGCGAGTACGAACCGACGGTAATGCTCTCAGTGGCATCGGCTGGGAAGACGCCGACTGATTTCTTGAAGTCATTACCGACGGCACTGACGACGAGGACTCCACTCGCATGCAGGTTTTTTACAAGTGCCTTCGCCTCGTCGACGTCGTCCCAGAATCCACTGAGGTGGTCGGGACTCACGAGACTCAAATTCACAATTCGAATATCAAATCTTTTGTGGTTTCTGTTGAGCCATTTCAGCGCGTCGACGACCGGCGAGAATTTTCCATGCTCATTGCCGCTCAAAACTTTTAAAATTACGAGTTCAGCCGTCGGCGCTACCTGGCCAACGAGATCAGCGACGAGAGTCCCGTGCATCGATTGATCGCACATTTCGCCTCGAGCACACGTGCCGGTGAAGTCTTCAAAGTGAACGATGTTTCTGGCCGTACGTGCATCTCTCACAAGTCCCGAGTCGACAACGGCAACTCGGTTTTGGCCAATGGCAATTCTGCTTCTGTCATTTGTTGAAATGTTGTTTGAAACGCCGATGAGCCCAAGTTGAAACGCTTCGAGTGCCGCGCCATTCGCCGCGCGATCAGCAATCGAAAGCGGAATTGTGTCTTCGCCGCCTCCGCTGACGTTTCCGCCTCTAGCTTGAACGGCCATACCGCGAAGCCTGCGCATTGAGCTTTTGATCTGCTGAACGTCTGGATCTTGAATGGTCGAACGATACTTTGAGAAGTCTGGGCGCACGTCACCGCCCGCGGGAGCGGCTGCCGCGACGGCAATTATTGGAAAGAGCATGGTAAGGAAAACAACCAATTTCATAGCTTTCGAGATCCCGGGACTGTGGGTTCGTTATCGCAAAATATTTCGCACTTTCGCAACCGGATGTTGCAAGACGCCGACCAGGCGTTAAAGCTTGCTGACTTTAAACCAGTCGATATTCAGACAGTAACATTCTTCCGACGGCGAATCGGCGACGACCGCGGTGGCGTCTTCGATAAATTTGAGAATCAGCGATTTGATTTTTCCGGCGTCTGCCGCTGAGATCGTGAGCGGTGCGGTGAAGGCAAGATCGCGTTCGGTCATTGTCTCTATTGATTCGATTGAATGCAGGCGCCAGTTGGTGTGGTGTCGAGCCGCAAGCGGCGATCCTTTTTCGATGTGAGTGCGAAGCAGGCTGGGCCGATATCGACCTTCAGCGACTGTGCACAGTCCGCTGGTTTCGAGAAACTCGAGCACTTCGCGAACGCGCTTAAGAGATAATCCTGTGGCAGTGCTCAACGCCTCGGGCGTTTGCAGACTCGGAATATCGGTCAATAGGTGGATCGCTGCAAAATACCACTGCGAATAAAACGTCGCTCGTTGCGCGGAAGAAAGTTTTTCTCCTTTCACGACGCGATTTTTTATCAGTTCGGATTCGTCTCTCAGAATTCGCGCTTCGTTCGCAAAATATGATTTGAGATCAGTCGTGCCGGCTCGTCCCATCTGAACGAGATTCATAAAGTAGCGCGACTCGAGGGCATTGAGTCCCAAGTGGTCGGTTAGTAAATGCGCCTGTTCGAGGGTGAGGTCTTTGTCTTGTTGAAAGATCTGACTCATTGTCGTCGTGTGGACGCGAACCGCTTTGGCCATTTTCAAATACTGGCCCCGTCGGCCGCTGGGGGCGCCCGCGACCCACTCTCGAACAAACTCTTTGTATGATTTGAACTCATAGATCGACACCACGGGGAGGCTCCTGATTCGAGGTGGCCGCTTTTATTGGATAGCCGTCCAAGTTTCATACCATAAGTTGACAAATAACATCTAGCGTTATAAATCAGCCGCACGTAAACCGCAGGGCAAGCAATGGAGGATTTCTATGAAGAGTTTTGCGGTCGTCGTGGTTTTGGTTACAGCGGTTATTTCGGGTGCTTCTTCGGCTCTCGCGAAGAAGGGCGGAATTCACAGTGGTG
>JAYSST010000190.1:0-4322 GCA_043720435.1 Bdellovibrionales bacterium | reverse complement strand
GTGCCGCCGGCGAAAGGCCTGAAAAAGCTGCGACGAGCACGCAAGCAACATCGCAGACCACGACCGTGAAGACGGTAACACCAGCACCTACGCCTGCTCCGGTCGTTCTCGCCCCGAGTGAGAAAGGTGCAGTTGTCGTGGTGATGGATCCGCCACTCGTCGAGCCTGCAATTGTCGAAGTGCGAGATCCGCAACCGACCGTAAAGCACATACTCGAACTCTCGATTGCGACCGCATACCTCTACGAAAACGCCGAGAGTAATTATAGCTTCCGCCAGGCGACGATGGGTGGTCCGGCCTACGCTGCGAGTGCTCGAGCATGGCTTTTTTCTGAGTTCGCTGTCGGAGGTCGACTCCTCTCGACTTTAGGCGGGCAAGTGGCAGACCGAGGACAGGCGAAGAGCGCCGGTCGAACGGAAATCGTCTACGGAATTTACCTTCGAAAAAATTTTGCTGAGTCGAATCTAATTTTCGCCGCAGAGTACGTCGATTCTGAGTTCAAAGTTTCGAGCGATGTGATTTCGAAATTGAAGACTCGATCAAGCGGTGTACGTGTTTCGATCGAAAGTGAATTTCAGTCTCAAAACTCATCTTGGTCGCTCGGATTTTCTGTAATGCCGAAACTTCAACACGAAGAGATCGCGGCCGCGACTGACGTCCGGTCTGGTACCAGTGTGAACGCCTATTCCGTCGGAGCGTCAATCGCACGCAGCTGGAAGTTCAATAACTCGAACGCCGTGTTTGTAAAGTTTGAACATCGACTCGAACGGGACCTCTTTACCGGCAGCGCAACGCTTCCGGACCCGATCGGTGGAGCAACGCCAAACGGCGTTGCGGCCACCGTCGGCACGACACTCATCCAGTTCGGCTACGGCTGGGGCGACTGAGAAGTCGGTTTCGATCTTTTTCCGCTATACTGATTGCATGATTCGTCTCTTGGTTGTTGATGACGCTCCATTCATTCGCGAGATTGTCCGCCATTCTTTGCGCTCGACGGCGATCGAAATCGTGGGTGAAGCGGAAGATGGCATCGAGGCGGTCGCGATGGCACGCGAACTTCAGCCCGACGTCGTGCTCATGGATATTGTGCTGCCGCTTAAAAGTGGAATCGACGCTGCCCGTGAAATCATCGATGAGCACGAAAACATTCGAATCATCGGATTTTCAACGAACGATCACGAAACTATAGTTATGAAAGCGCTCGATGCTGGCTGCTGTAGCTTCATCGTCAAACCTTTTCTTGCCGCAGAATTGGTTGCGGCGATTGAACAAGCTGTTCAATCAAAAACTGCGTGAGGAGACATAGATGTCTGAATTTTTCTTTGTCGTCAAAACTGCTTTGTTCTCGGCGCTCGTACTAATGGTACTGCAAATGAAAGTCGGCGGAACGACACTCGAGCGACATTCAGAGAGTTGGATTTATCAATCACGTGTCGGTGGAGAAATGCAGGCGGTTGCTCGAGGTGCCGTTCGAGCTGGGCACGAAGGTTACGATTGGATCAAGCTGCAGGTTGAAACAAGTCGAGAGCGTCCCTCGCGGAATCGCCCTCGAACGGATGAAATCGAATAGTCCTTCTTATCGTTCTGTCTTTGTGCCCGAGAAGCGAGTTCCGGGAGCTGCGGCCTCAGTATTGGCTTTAGCAACAACATCGCGCGAACTCTTATCAGCCCACGGACATGCTTCTGCAGTTCTTTTCATCTCGGCTTTGTGAGCCTGTCCGGCGAACGTTTTGCCGTCGTTAACGTCGAACGATGAAAGTGGAGCACTCGCAAATGCGGATTGCGCCGAAGCGAGAACGCAGAAAGTCGCAGCCAGAACAGAGCGAGAGAATATTGAACGGATCATGTTTTCTCCTTGGCCAACGCGTTTTCGCGTCCGGCTCTCTTTAAGTACCTACCTACATAGCTATACGAACTTCGTGCCGACTGTCTCAAGGTGGTATGCCGCGAGAAACCATCGACCTTTCAATGGTTTGGATCGCTTTTTTCTGGAACTAGCGGGGAGGGCGACACGCCGCCGGCGCGAATCGTGACCGTGAAGTGCTAACGGGTGTTCCGTTCTTAGACAGTGTTCGCCGCGGCGAAATGAAGATCGATCTAGTTTCACGTTTAAAACGAAAAGAGCGTCTCAAAATGAGACGCTCTTTTTAAACTCTGTTTGAAGTCAGCGAAGTTACTTCTTGGTCGGCTTTGTTGTGGTCGTTGTGTCTGCCGGTTCGCCCGTCGGAGTAATCTGTGCGTCTGTGTTAGTCCCGAGCGTACCGTCGGCATCCTTGAGGCAGGAGTCGCAATCGATCGCAGGGGCGATGAGCTGACCCGTCAACTTCTCTGGTTGTGCTCGGCGGGCCTGCTCTTTGATTTCGTTTACGTCGTCTTGGTTGACCTGTTGACCCTCGGGGTTCTGAGCCTGTGCGAGCATTGGCGCGGTGAATGCGGCGACGAAAGCAAAGACACTGATGAGTAGAGTCGTTTTGAAAGTCATAGTTTTCTCTCCCATTTTCTGCGTGAAAAGTAACTTCATAAATTCATCTCCGAAGTAGCGGGTGCAACGATATCGAGAAGATTGTTGAAGGTGCTTGCGACTTGCGTTGCTACTGCTGCGCCATCGTTGCTTTCCACTTTGTTGATTTCACCGTTGGCTTTATACGTGATTGCGATTGAGCCGACCTTTGGACGAGTGATTTGCGCCGGTCGCCCGGTACGTTCTTCGTACTTAATCTGCACTTCCTTTTTCGCCTGATCGGTGATCGACGCGATTCTTCCACGTTGATCGTAAGTCAGCTTCACGGACTGGCCATCGGTATTTTTTGCGTCTGCGAGATTGCCGCGGTTGTCATATCCGAACGTCGTCTCACGTTTTTTTGCGACCTTGCCCTTGAGGTCAAAGAACTCGGTATTCACCTTCGACACTTTATTGAACGTGTTTTTGTACTCAAAAACCATTCGTGTCGTGGCAGTTGTCTTTTCTTTCACGAGACCGCTTGGGAAGTAGTCGAATGAAGTCGTGAGTGCATTCTTTTTCACTGACGTCGGACGGCCATACTCGGGGTGATACGACACATCGAGAGTTTCGGTCATCGAACGATTTAACACGCGCGACAAAACTTTGCGTCCGTCGGCACGGGTCTTAAGCCAAAATTCAAATCGGGCTTCGTTTTTAATTTCGTTGCCGCACTTTTTGACTGCGGTCGACCAGAAGTGATCTTTTGGGTTCGCTTTGTCCGAATTGTACTCGTAGCTCTCTTTGCACGTAACGCCTTCATTTGCGCGGTCGGTGAAAGATGTTACCCAGTCATTTTTCTGATTGTACGTAAGTGCTTTGAACGTGTTGTCAGGGAAGACGACTTTTGTGAGATTGTGGTTCTCGTCGTAATCGTACGAGTACGTGTTCTTCCACATGTTCTTCACGCTTTGCAGGTCTTCACCCTTGTATTTGTATTCGACTTTCACGTTGTTCGGAGCTGTGATCTCTTTCACTCGTTTCGTCGGGTAGAAGCTAAACGTCAGTTTTTTTCCAGAGTTGTCGGTCGCTTCTTTAAGCAAATCGCCGGTATACGAGAACTTCAAAAAATTTCCGTTTTTATCGAAGGCCGCAATCAGCTTTCCGCTAGCATTGAATCGCTGAGCAGCTCCGTCTGCGAGTGTGCGGGTGTACTGAATGCCGTCGAATTCGATCTTTTCGATTTCTAGGTTGTCAGAAACGAAGACGCTGCCCTTTGAAACTTCGGGTTCTTTAAGGCCCGCTTGTTTGGCCCACTTGGTCCGAAGACTTACGCTGTTCAGCAGTTGGTCTTTCAGAGTTTCGATAGAACCTTCGCCCGAATTTGGATTCGTCTTTTTATAGAATGCAACAATCTGTTCAATTGTCTTGGGAACATTCGTGCCGCCAGCTGACTGCGCGCGATAAGTTATCTCTTGCCCGGCGCCGCATTCTTGCAGCTTCAGAGTTCCCTCGGGTGTTTTCTCGATGTTGGTTTCAAAGTCCGAGCACCAACCAAAACCGAACATGCCGTTGAAAACCGAACGGCTGTTGTAAGTGCGCTGCACTTTTAAAGCGTATCCCGAGCCGGCGACTTGAATATCTATCCAAGATTCTGTGTAGTTCGCATTCTTCATGTCGACCGTTGCACCGGCAAAAGGCGTAAGAAACAACGCGAAGGCGAGTGTAGCAATAGTAGTGATCGTCTTGATCACTGCATTGCCAATTGATTTATTGAAGCTCGTTTCCATATGAGTCCCCCGAGAAAAAACGTAAGACGCTCTCTACACCTTAATCTTAATGATTTTGTGCATGGCGTATCCACCTATTACTTGCAGGACCA
>JAYSST010000189.1:0-11669 GCA_043720435.1 Bdellovibrionales bacterium | reverse complement strand
CAACTTTGAAACTTGCAAAAATGGCGACGCATGATTCTTTGACGGGGTTACCAAATCGCGTTTTGTTGCTTGAGCGTCTAGGAATCGCCGTTGAATCTAGTCGCACCGCGGGTCGAATCATCGCTTGCGTGTACTTCGATATCGATGGTTTCAAAGCAGTCAACGATACTTGGGGACATGACGCCGGTGACCTCCTGCTGCAAGAAGTTGGACGGCGCGCACAGGGCGTAATTCGCGACACCGACATGCTGGCGCGACTCGGCGGTGATGAATTCGCCATTTTGCTGCCCGCAGTAAGTGATCGCGCGGATGTCGAGCTACTATGCAAACGCATTGTTCATGTAATTGAAGGCATCCGAGCATTAGACCAACGACCGGTTCGCATTTCCGTCAGTGTCGGGTGTGTCATCGTCACAGAAGGCGTAGCTCAGCAGGCGATTTCACTCGAGTCAGTGCTGCAACATGCGGACAAGTGTATGTATACATCAAAAAAATCCGGATCAGGTCAGTTCACGATTGCGCTACATCAGGCGCCGATAAAAAAATCTGCAGCCTAAATATTTGTTCCGTCTTTTCACTTTCGATATGATTCACATGTGGATCGAATTTTAGTTTCCATTATTATTACTGCGCTTGTCACGTCCTCGGCGGAAGCCGGTGGGGAAGTAAGAATCGACGCTATCGGAAAACACTTTCCGATCTTCGTGGTGGAGAAAAGCGAAAATCCTCAAAATATTCTTGTGGCATATACAAAACTGGCACCCGACTGCCAAATTCAAATCAATTCCGACGACGTTGCTAAACCGGTGCTTGATTACTATTGGAAAATGGATCGAGAAAAATACAAACCGGTCCACTCGCTAATCAAAAGAGGAATACGCGGTCGTTTTGCGCTGGAATCTACACCGGATGGGCTTAAGGGTTTTCAGGTGCGCATTCGCGACCTGTCCGAGTTAAAACACGATTTAGAGAAACCAATAGTAAGTGTGGTTGCTGCGGCGCTTAGGCCTGGAGAATGCGAAGTCCACGCGATCATCACGCTTGGACCATCCGATAATTCGCGCATTGTGTTGTTGTCGTCCATTCACGTCGAATCCAAAAAAAAGCTCCTGCCTCCCTTTCGACAGGTCGTAAACGTCACAGTCAATGGTACGGACTCTGGCTCTGGAGAAAGAGTAAGCCGAGTCTATTCTGCGCCGTGAAGGCTCGACCTGGACTTTCAAACCGCGTTTAGTTCTCTTAATATAAGATTATGAGCCGAATCCCAGGAGCAGCGGATCCTAGTCGCGACCTTAAAGATCGTTATGAACGCCGCGAGAACGAGGCTGATTCGCATCACAAAGTTGAAATCAAAACGCTGAAGTCGCAGCATAACGATGAAATTGCGAAGCTTCGCGAAGAAAACGAAAATCGTATTCAAAGCGTGCAGCAGGAGAGCTCCGAAAAACTCAGCGTCAAAGATGCGCAATATCAAAAAGAAATCGAGGCGATGCGCACCCTGCATCAAAAGCGGCTCATTGATGCACGTCGCGGAAAATCAGAATAATCTTCGCACCAAAACGCCCCATCTCGACATTTGAGCGACGTTTAAAGCGAACAGCGTTAGCTGAGACTGCTGTACCTGCGGAGCTAATCTTGCTTGCATCTCAATAGTCCATTCACCTTATGAGGCAGCACAAATGAAAAACAAGCTTTCCCCCGCACTGATCGCGGTTTCTTTCGCTCTAACTCTGATGAACATCGGCTGTGCGACGTCGCCAACCGGTCGCAAGCAATTGCAACTCTTGCCCGAAGCGCAGATGACTGAAATGGGTTCGACTGCCTTTGATGATATGAAAAAGAAGCAACCGGTGAACCGTGAGGCAAAAACTAACGCGTACGTAAAATGCATCGCGGACCAGATCACGAACGCACTTCCTGAAAAGCAAACTTGGGAAGTTGTCGTTTTTGAAAATAACGAACCGAATGCCTTTGCTTTGCCGGGGGGGAAAATCGGTGTGCACACGGGTATGTTGAAAGTGGCACGCGATCCAGGTCAGCTCGCCGCCGTATTAGGTCACGAAGTTGGGCACGTCCTTGCTCACCACTCGAACGAAAGACTGAGCGCTTCAGTGGCGCTCGAGGGTCTTACGACGATCGGAACCGCTTTTATGAAAAAGGACTCACGTGCATACGGTTTAACGATGGCCGCTCTTGGAGTTGGTGCACAATACGGCGTGATTCTTCCGCACAATCGAAAACAAGAAAGCGAAGCCGACGAAATTGGAATTAGTTTAATGAGCAAAGCCGGATTTGATCCACGTCAGTCGGTTGAGCTGTGGCGAAATATGCAAGCGGCGGGCGGCGGAGCGCAACCAGAATTTATGTCGACGCATCCTTCGAACGATACGCGTATCGAACATCTTCAATCTTTGATGCCTGGAGCATTGGCATCATACGAGCAAATCAAAAATCGACCTGGCTGCAAACCATGAGTGACATCGCGACCCGCGAATTAGGGGCGAAACAGGGCCGTCAACTTTGATATTCTCCGATCGAAATCTTGTGCGTCGGCCGGTTGGCTCGTTACAGAAAGGCATGCGATGGCAATAAATAAAACGCCGAGAAATAGTTCGATCATGTTGATCCTCAATTTTGTTAACGGCCACTCGGCCGTCCGCTTTTGGAAGAGGGCGTTTAGTAGCACAGTCTCTTTATGCGGCGCTAATTTGATTTGAGAACAGTAAAAATACATAAGGCCCGAATTTTTTTCCATGAGACTTTTACTCACACGAAGACCGAGCGCCAACACCAACGAATTCGCACGACGAACAGCAAGCAACGATACTTGTGGAATCCATCGAGACGAAGCTCGTCACTCTCGCTTCGCAGTCCGAAGCAATTCTCAATCTCTATACGTTGAGGTTGGCTTCGCAAACCGGATTTGAGCAAGCCCAGTATCATTCCTCTTTAGTGACTCTCGAGACCGCCTTGAAGCCGCACGCGCCGAGCTTTTAAAATTTGGCCTTACACCTAGAGATATGCTTCGCCTCGAGTCGATTCAGGCGGAACGCGGCCGATCCGTCGGGGCCTTGGTCACTGCACTTGCGACAAACGATCTTAGAACTTTTATGACCGCCGAAGCGAATCGGAACTTAGATCCCGAAGCACGTAAGTTCACCCGGCATGTCCGTGAAGGTTTTGCAATTGAACAGATGACTCAGCGTTTTTTTCTAGTTCAGTATCGAATACGACAGATGGGTTTCGAAATTGGTGGTGGCCAACGCTGTCCAGCGCTATTCACTTCGGTCGCCAGCCATTGATGATCAGCAGGCTAATGCCTCCGGCGACCAGGCCCCAAAAAGCAGAACCGATACCGAAGAGCGAAGTTCCCGAAGCAGTAACAAGAAAAGTTATTAGCGCCGCCTCACGACTTTCTTCTTCTTTAACCGCAACCGCGACGCTGCTCGCGATTGTGCCAAATAACGCGATCCCGGCAAGCGCCATGATAAATTCTGCTGGCAACGCACGGAAAAAGCTTGCGACTGTTGCGGCAAATATTGCGATCAAGATGTATAGGATTCCCGCAGTGACCGAACCGATGTAACGCTTATGCGGATCTCGATGCGCCTCGGGTCCCATGACAATCGCAGCGGTTATCGCGGCATAATTAATTCCGAACGCTCCGAAAGGTGCGAGCAATAAAGTCGCTAGTCCCGTACCCGAAATGATTTTCGAGACCGGAGCCGTGAAGCCATAAGCACGCATGACGGCGATGCCGGTAAGGTTTTGCGATGTCATCGTCACGACGAAAAGCGGAATACCGACACCCATAACCGTTGCAAGAGTAAACGTCGGCATTGTGAAGACCGGTGTCGACACTTTTAAGACGAAGACTTCAAAATGCAGCATGTTCATTAGCCCACTGGCGGCGAGTCCCAGCGCAAGCACCGCGATGACGGCGTAGCGTGGAGACACTCGCTTCATCACGAGGTAAACGGCCGACATGCCCAAGACGAGGGCAGGCTGTGTTTTCATCGCGGCAAACACGTCGAGTCCGAAACGTAGCAGCACACCGGCGAGCATCGCTGAGGCGAGCGCGGTTGGAATGCGATTCAAGACCCGTTCGAACCA
Source organism: Bdellovibrionales bacterium (assembly GCA_043720435.1). GTDB lineage: Bacteria > Bdellovibrionota > Bdellovibrionia > Bdellovibrionales > JAMPXM01. The sequence goes on along the minus strand of JAYSST010000189.1, from coordinate 7,556 downwards.
GCCGGTCAGTCCCGCCAGCGTGATGAGGGCACCACACACCACAAATGCGCCGATCATTTCATTGAAAGAGACATGACTTGCGCCGGCCGCAAGGATCGCTGCTCCCGAAGTGGAAAAGGCCATCAGCAGCGGTTTTTTGTAGTGATACGAAAACAACAAAGACGTGATGCCGGCACCGAACGAGACCGCCGCGATCAGCGAACTCGTCTGATCTGCTGACGCGCCTATCCCGCTCGCGGCTTGAAACAATACGGCTATCGCACTGGTAAAGCCGACAAGGACCGCGATGAAGCCGGCAGCTATCGGTGGAAGCAACATTCCGAGCAGACCTTTCAGTTATGGCGCAGGACACCGTCAGGCTAGCATTATTGCTAGTCGAAACCGAATTGAAGTTCACAAAACACGACGAACGCTTTCCAATAGGGTGGATCGGGTCTTATCGGTCCCGTCTGATTTTGGCGAGGAGATTGCGGTTTGCCTTTCAAGATGTTCGATATCGTCGCTTCGCTGCTCATTTTTTTCACTGTCGTCGTTGCAGAATCAAAGATTCGTACGTCGTTATCCGGTTTTTTGAAAGCCGAGTACTACGGAACTTCGAACGAATTTAATAGTGATCAAAAGCCTATCAACGTTCTCTCGACAACGGGTCTGCCTCTACGCGATGCGAGCCGCGGCCAGCTGTCAATCCAGCAATCACGATTTGCAATTAACGTCGATAACGAATCGCGCGTGAAGCTAAAATTTGAATTCGATCTTGATGGCGAAGCGGGAAACACGATTGGCATCTCGTCGTCTAACAACGGCTTCTTTCGTGTTCGTCTCGCGAACCTTTTATATAAAGTTAGCGAGCAAGGAACAATTACGGTCGGTAAGAAGTGGGATATTTTCTCACCGCTGAACCCGCACTCTTATCAGATGACGACCGCTCAGTTTTGGGCGGGGAATACGGGTTCCCTCACAGACGGAATCGATTACCTACACACTGTTGCCAATTGGAATTTTGGCCTCGAACTCAAAAACGCAGGCGGTAACCCGGGTACGGCCTCGGATGTGACAACTGCCAAATTGTCGCTTCCAATTGCAACGGTACGCGCCGAGTTTTTTGACGATCAGTTGTATGGCCTTTGTTACATGTACGGAAAACTGAATTATGAACGCCAGGATGTCGTTGCGCCCTTCAGTAGTCGCGACGCCGTCATCAGCGGAATCAATGCGTACTACAGCGGTAAATATGAATCGACCGAAATTATTGCCGAAGTCTATACTGGCACGAATCTCGGGGGCGGAGTCGTGGGTGCTCTAGCGACACCCGCGCTTACCAATGCGGTTAATAATCGAACGAATGACGAGATCGGGTACTACGTTTCGCTCAAGCAGGGCTGGGAGGGCGGCTCGGTCTTTGGCGGATACGGTCGCGGTGACTTCACGGCGCAGCACTTGGCGCCGACCAATAGCTTTCAGGGTCTTGTTTCAAACCAGATTTACCGACTGGGTGTCGACTTCGACCTAGACGTAAAGGTTAAATTGTTCTTCGAAGGTGCTCATATGATTTCGAGCTATTACGAGTCTGGCGACTTCCGCGACTTCGATGGAACATTTTATAATGCGGGACTACTCGCACGCTTCTAAAGGAGAAATCAATGCGCTTGTACTTAATCAACTCGGTTCTTGCGGCCATTTTACTTATTTCTTCTCACGCGATCGCAGCGGCGCCCACTCCTGTCCCGTCGAAATCGAAAAACAAACTTGCATTGAAAGCGGCGAAAGCGCCGGCAAAAGCAAAAAAGAAGAGAATCGACTATAATGCGCTTGGTCTCGCATCAATGCAGAAAAAAAATTATTCGGATGCTATTCGCTTTTTCGATCTTGCAACGTTGAACGACTCAAAGAACGCGCCGGCATGGTTGAATCGTGCTCGCGCACTAGTTGAACTTAGTATTGGCACTGAACCGGTCGATTACTGCGACTACCCAAAGAATTGGATTTTCGATGTGCTCTCGTCGTTATCAAGCGCATTGGACGTAAATCGAACGAAGACGATCGCTGCGCTGAAGACAGTGAAGGATCCGGGTTTCGCAAAATTCCGCCAGCGTCCCGAATTCAAAAAGTGGATTTTGCTGACTCAGATTCCCTTGAAAACGGATGTTGCTACTCAAGATTTCTTAGCGAAACACAATGACTGGTTGATTCCGAAATCACCCATGCCGGCAACGATCGTGACGTTTGCACCGAATCATGACCTCACGATTACTTCAGCCGACGGCGGGCGCGAGGTCGGGAGTTGGACGGCAGGAGCAGACCGCGTCGTCGTGAAACAAAGCACCACTCTGCGCACGATGGGTTTAACGACGTTTAACTACATCTACGACGGCAAAAAGAGTTTTAAGCAGGTTGTGCTTAAGAATCAAGATGGTGCGGAACAGTGGTTCATGGGCCCATTGATCGCCGACTGTCCAAACTAGCAATCGAGCTTTAGGACTGTTTGCGAGAATTTGCGTTTGCCAATTGCGATTCGACAAATTGAGTGACCGTTAATCCGGCTGCCTCGAGTTGCTGCGGAATGAACGAAGCTTTTGTCAAACCGGGCAAAGTGTTCGTCTCTATAAAATGAATTTCGCCGTTTGTGAGAATCAGATCTGTTCGAGAATATCCGAAACAGCCAAGCAATTCGTGCGCTTCGAGTGCGACGCGTTTCGCGATCTGAGCTTCCGAATCGCTGATCTTGGCTGGGGTAATTTCTAAAGATCCCAGCCCCAGATATTTGCCATCGTAATCGAACGAAGACCCCGGGTTCAGAACAACTTCAGAAGGTGGTAAAGCAGACATTCTGCCATTCGTTTCGATAATGCCAACTGTCAGTTCTCGGCCCGCAATAAACTTTTCGGCCATGAAGCGGCCATACTTGGCTTGCTTGATATCGGCGCATGCCGCTTTCAAGACCTTTTCGTCTGTCACGATATGCAAACCAATACTCGAACCATTAGCGACAGGCTTCACTACTATTTTGCCGTGTTCTTTAAAAAATGCTGTCAGCGGAGCTTCAAAATTTTCGTTACCCGCCATCAAAACAAGTTCAGGAGCAATCTTAATTCCTTTTTCTACAACGACTTTTTTTGCGAGGGTCTTTTCAAAGCATAGATGGCTCGATTTCGAACCCGATCCGGTAAAAGGAATCTTATTTTTTTCAAGCATCGCTTGAACTTTTCCGTCCTCACCAAACGTTCCATGGAAACCTATGAAAACCGTGACGTCGCTCTTTAGATTTGCAATCGCCTCTTCAATCGTGCGGGCCGCAGGCCGTTGCGCCGGTTCAAACGCGGTTTTGAAGGGGTTCTCGTGGCGGCTTAATTCTTCGAGTGTAACAAGTGTCACACTCGTGTTGGGCGCAACAAACCAGAGTTCGGTGAATGGCGTCTTGCTATTGTCTGCCATCGTTCGAGCCAGGTTTTGAGCTGATGCAACCGATACAAATCGTTCGTCAGAATTTCCGCCGAACATCAAAATAGTTTTTCGCTGTGTGCTCATATATTTTTAGATCTTCGCGCAGAAGCGGGTCCACCGCAACATAAAGACCCTCAGCAAAGAGGAGCCCAACACATGGTCTTTGGTCGGGTTGGAGATTGTTTCAAACTTCGTTACCATGACGTCATGAACGGCAACATCGAGACGGCAGCGGCAATTCTTCAAAAAGTTCTAGGAAACGTTAAAAAGGTCATCGTCGGGAAAGATCGCCAAATTCGCGACATACTTTCGTGCTGGATGGCCGGTGGACACATATTGATCGAAGATGTTCCGGGCACAGGTAAGACGATTCTTGCACGCGCTATTGCGAAGTCGGCACAGGTGAAATTCCAGCGAGTGCAGTTTACTCCGGATCTTTTGCCTACTGACATTTTGGGCTCGTCACTTTTTAGACAAGACAATCACACCTTCGAATTTCACGAAGGTCCGATTTTTACAAGCGTTTTGCTTGGTGACGAAATCAACCGAGCCACGCCGCGAACACAGTCAGCACTGCTGGAAGCGATGAGCGAAGGGCAAGTGTCGATTGATGGAAAGACCCATGTATTGAACAAATTGTTTTTCACGATTGCGACTCAAAATCCGGTTGATCAGCTGGGAACTTTCCCGCTCCCTGAGGCTCAGTTAGATCGTTTCATGATGAAAATTTCGATGGGATATCCAAACCCTGAAGAAGAAATTCTGATGATTAAGAATCAGAATCAGCAGCATCCTATTCATGTCCTTGAACCAGTTGAATCCGGCGAGCGTCTCGCATGGGTGCAAGACCAAGTGAAGGCAGTTTCGATTGCGGATGAGGTTTACCAATATATTGGTACGCTCATCACAAGCACTCGTCAGGAACCAGAGATCCGGGTCGGTGCTAGCCCGCGAGCGGCGATCGCACTGTCGCGTGCTGCGCAAGCGAGTGCACTTTTCGACGGACAAGATTTTGTATCGGCCGGACACGTGTTCAACTTGATTAAACCTGTTCTTGCGCATCGATTGATTCTGAATTCAGACGCAAAACTCGCCGGGCGTAGTGCCTTGGACGTCTTGGATCTCGTGATATCAAAAACTCCCACGCCGCTGAGAAAAAAGTGATTCGCCTCGAGCACAAGGCGCCCGCTGAATATTTTTTCAAACGGGAGCAAAGCCTGCTCGCGCAAACGGACGTGTCGATTTTCGATGCGCGCCGAAATCTTTGTACACCGGCCCTAGTGGCCTGCGTGTTCGCTGCGAGCTTTTTGATTCTGACCTTTTTCTCCCGTACCGCTTTCTTGCTTCTGCTGACCGAGATAGGCGGTCTCGCAGCTCTCTACTTTCACACTTGGTATATCGCAAAAAAATTGACGATAAAACGCGTTCTCGGGAAGCGTCCATTGCGTGAAATGGATTCGACTGAAGTCATCATTGAAATTAAAAATAGGTCAGGATCCGGAGTGACGGGGTTACTGGTCGAAGATCGTTTCGGCTGCGCAAAGAGTTTTCATGTGCGGACCGCGCCGGATCGTATTGGGCCTAGAACGATGCACCGATTCACCTACCAGCGAATTTGTGACGGCGGCATGGGTAAACATCGGGTCGGTCCGCTCGTAGCCCGAGTGACTGATCCGTTAGGAGTTTTCGAGTTTCGAGTGATCGAAGATACGATCATCGAGTTGGACGTCTACCCACGCATTGAATCGGTTCCCGCTCTTCCTGTGCACGCTTCGATTGAAAGTGCTCGATACGGAAACTACGAAGTTGCGAGTCGCGGGTTAAGTGTCAACTTTTCTGGCGTTCGACCTTACGAGCGCGGTGATTCTTTGCGACACATTGCTTGGAAGCTTTCTGCGCGCGGGCAGGGTTTGTTGGTTAAAGAGTTCGAAAAGGTTGTCAGCTGTGATGTGAATATCGTGTTGAACCTTTCGCCACAATGGCAAGTTGGGCGACATTCGACCTCGACCTGGGAATACGCGAAAGACGCCGCGCTGGCTGTCATTCAACAACAGCTTGAACTCGGAAACACGGTTGGCTTTTTCAGCAATAACACTTTTGTGGAGCCGGCATCGGGCGACGATCACTTTCACGCTTTAGCCCGTCATATCGCCGGACTAAATACGGCGACCAATGTTGAAAATCTGCAAATTCTGCCGGTGCCCTTATTGGGAAAATATCAAACGATGTACCCGCGAGGTTCTAACATATTTTACATTGCTCCATTCAATGTGAACGAGTTCCAACAAAGCGAGCCTTGGCTGAAACGATTTGCGGTTGAAGGCTATACTGTCATCTGTATTTTCGTCGACACGAATTCTTTTTGGGGACAGTTCATCGAGTCGATTTCAACAGGCCTCATCACTGGTGCGAAGCTGATGCAAGGATTAGAAGAAGCGAGCGAACAATTAAGACACGACGGTATTCAAACCTATATCGTAAGAAATCATCAGCCGCTTCGAGAAGCATTTCATGAAGTGATACACGGGGCTTCGCGCGAGAGTCGTACGTGACAAGTTTTCGAGGCTTTACAATTCTGCTGGTGACAACGTTAACTCTCGCAAGCTCTGCGCTCGAAGCGTCGAGATTTGGTTCGATAGAACCTCGTCTGATTCTAAGTTTAGCGATGATTTACGCGCTGACGATGTGGTTACGCGAGCACATCTACAAACCTGAGACGACGTTCTTTGACGCTGACCACGTGCAAACTGAAAAAGAGGAGCTGCTTATCTTCGGACACGGGATAGAGGATCGCACTCACGAAAGTCGTGAGCGTCGGGTTCTGATGGGCCTGTCTAGCAACCTCGGTGGCGAACATTTGAAAATATACGCCATATGGATTTTGAGTGTGGCGCTCGCGGTTTTTCTTCAGACACGCTTTCGGTCTCTTACGTTAACTGACGCGATGGTGCCGGTGGCGATTTTGTCGGCGATGTGTTTTTCGCCGTTTTTGGCACAGCTGTTACTGCCCCTTGCGGTAAGTCTGGCACTCGCTCTAATCGCAATCGCGAGATCTGATACCTTGCAAGTGACGTTTTACTTTGTGCTTTTCGTCATCTCGTTTTTCCTTACTCTTTTTCTTTTCAGAGAAGTAACGCCAGATCGTCTCAACAAAGAGCGTAAAACAAAACTTCTGACGGTTTTGAAAACGTCGTTTGCCTTGACGATTTTGTTTCTCGGTCTCTACATGGCGACTGATTTAATTGTTCCCGAAGAAAATCCTTTTAAATCTAAGCCGGCTCCGAAAACTCGAAAGCCATCGAAGCTCTCGACCGACAAGCTCAGTCGAGAAATCGCCGAACAGGTTTTGAAGTACCAAGAAAATGGCCGGGGCGGATCTCCTGGCGAAACGCGCGGCGAAACTCCTAGTAGACATTCCCCTGGTGATTCGCCCCGCGGCGATGTGGCACAAGACGATCGAGGCCGAGACAGCGAGACTTTTCCAAGCGATCTCCCGCTTTCAAGAGACGGCGGGCTTCCGTCACAAGACGGCCAACCCTCTTCGCGCGGCGGTAGTTCTACTTCCCGAGAAGGCCGTCCATTTTCCGGAATGGGCAATTCGTCGCCGAACGATCTGCCGTTTTCAAGAAACGACAACCCTTCTTCAAAAACTGACCATGCGAACGAAAAGTTCATTGACGTAAAACCTGACGACGCGAAGTTCCCCGATCTAAAAGATCATCAAGACCAAGCGGAAGGGACGGGCCAGACCGACGACCGCAAGGGTACCGGTCACGGCACAGAACGAGGCCGCGATTCAGGAGCGGGTCAACGCGAGAGCGGCGACCGTCAAATCGGTGATCGCCGCGGGGAAAGGCCGGCCGGAAAAACTGACGGTCGCGGCGAAGACCGGAGCGAACTTCCAGACACGAGTCGCGAACGCGGTAGGGGTATCGGTCACACGGACAAAAAACGCGGTACTAATAACAAAGGATCGGCTAACAAAGGCGACGAAACGTCCGCGAGAGTGTCTGAGGGAGAGTCCGATGGAATGTCCGGAGAAGCTTCCGACGGATCGTCCGACGCAGCTTCGGCTAGAGCCTCCGAAAAAACCGCTGACCGCGGGTCCGAAAAGG
>JAYSST010000188.1:0-1795 GCA_043720435.1 Bdellovibrionales bacterium | reverse complement strand
TTCTCGAGAAGCAAGTGGGCCATTCGCTGACCGTCGATGACCTGAAGGGGTTGGGGACGAAGAATCCGGTTCTCGCAGCATCGCTCGCGTTGATTCTATTTTCTCTCGCTGGGGTTCCGCCGACGATTGGTTTCTTTGCGAAGTTCAGTCTCTTTGGCGCCGCCGTAGAACAAAATCTTTACTGGCTCGCTTTCTGGGGCGTCATCAATTCGGTGATTGCGGTTTATTATTACTTGCGGCCCGTGGTCGTCATGTACATGAGCGAGACTGACGAGCGCATCGAAGTACGATCAGGAGTTCTTTCGCGAATGACGTTAGTGATGATGGCAATCGCGACCCTCGTTTTCGGATTCGCTGCTTCGCCGGTTCTACAGTATGTTAGCGAAACCGTTTTGAACCGCTTGTAATCAAAGAGCGCTTTGCAAGCGGAGCATCTTACGGATGACATCTGCCTTTACCATCCGAGTGCTTCGTATTCGTTCGAAGCCACTCTTCATCACGAGCAAAGTTCCTGGAACGCTAACCGCGAAGCGGCCCATCAGCTCGACGTTTGTGGCGTCGATTTGAAATGCGAGCAGCTGTTTAAACTCCGGCTCCTTTAAAACAGACTGAAGCACCGGGCCCTGTTGAGCCCAAATTGTATCGGCTGCGCCTGAAAAGATGAGCAGCACCGACGTGCCAGCCGTCGTCGCCGCCTTGTAGGCCGCCTCGTCATATGCGGTCGCAACGGCGGTCGCTTTCTGAATGGAAGTGTTGAACGGCGGCGCAGCTGCTGCCCCAGCTGGTGGAGTCACCGTTGGTGACGTAACGACGGGCGCGGTAACGGTCGGAACTTTCGGAGCCGCAATCGGAGGCAATTTACCTGCCGCCGGTGGTGCCGCCGGTTGTGCGTAAAGCCGAGGGCCCGAGAACGCGTAAAGAAGTAGTGCGCATAAAACCGGAAGCGTTTGCTGGCCTGTCATTCGATCTCCTTAAAAACTTTGGTAAGCTGACGGATGAAGACATCAATTAACGCGGCGTCTGTCGCAGGGGAAAAGCTGATTCGCAACTGGTGCGCGTCTTTCGGCTCTCGGCCGAGTCCCAAAAGAACCGCGCTGCTGTCTGACTTTCCGGTTCCGCATGCGGCGCCGGTTGAACAAGCAACGCCATGCTTTGCGAGCCCGCGATGCAGTTCTTTTGAATGAGCGTCCTTTAACGTGAAGCTCAAAACATGGCAGAGTCCGCGATCTGAAGCGTCGCCATTGATACGTACGCCAGGGAAATTTGTCTTGATCGCATCGATAGCGTAATGACGAACGGCTTTCATTTTACCGACATCGTCGAGCGTCCAAAGTTCGGCGGCCTTTGCAAAGGCGCATATCAGCTCGACCGAAGTAGTCCCGGGACGAAGACCTTTTTCCTGCTTGCCGCCGAAAAGAAGCGGTGTGAGTTCGTTTCCCATTCGGACGTACACGGCGCCGACACCTTTTGGTGCGCGTATCTTGTGCCCGCTCAGAGTCATGAAATCGACAGGAAGCTCGGAAACAGAAAAGGGCTCATGACAAAATGTTTGGCAGGCGTCCGAGTGAAATAACACGTCTCGCGCATGGCAAACGGCACCGAGCGCTTTCAAGTCTTGAATCGTGCCGATCTCGTTGTTGCCGTGAAGAATCGAAACTAGCACCGTGTTTGGTCGAATTAACGAATTAAGTTTTTCTGGATTTACTCGGCCATCAGATTCTACGGGAACTTCGCTCCACTCGGCCTGTCCGGACTTTTGCAGCCACTCGGCGACGTTGACCACGCTCGAATGTTC
>JAYSST010000187.1:0-1796 GCA_043720435.1 Bdellovibrionales bacterium | reverse complement strand
AGTTCATCAAGAGTTTCGAGCAATCGCAGAAGGCCATGTCGCAAATGATGAAGATGGGCATGGGCGGAATGTTCGGCGGCGGTAAAAAAGGCGGCATGGGTGGATTCCCTGCGGGCCCAGGCGGCGGCGGCGGATTCCCCGGCGGCGGCGGTCGACGACACCGTTAGCGCTCCGTAAGGCGAGCGCGATGGTCGGCGAGACTGTCAGCGTGGCGCTAGGGCGGCGGACGAAACTCGCGGCGACGCAAAAAGCTTTCGCGCCACTTATAAGTGATTATTTCGTGCGGTTTTGACCCTTTGCTTGTGAGCGACCACTTATAAGTGGTGGCGCGACTGTGTCAGGCGCAGGGCGTGCGACTGTTTTAGGCGTGTGTGAGATGCCTTTTCCCTTGCCACGATGGCGATGTCTCGGTTAACCCTTTTCGGTTGAGAAGCGTCACTCGGGTTCGTCCGGTGCTGTAGTCCGAGTGAAGTGTAACTAAATTTCCGCCCATGAGAGTCAGCTGCCAGGTGGTAGCGGGCTGTAGGCGGCCTGGCCCGAAGAGATTCGGAATCCCGGGGAATGGAGATATCGTGGTAGTCATTCGTTTGGCCCGTGGCGGCTCGAAAAAGCGTCCTAAGTACAGAATCACAGTCGCTGACTCTCGTCAGTGGGTAAAAGGTAAGTTCCTCGAGGTTATCGGCAACTACAATCCGAACCCACGTGGAACAGAGCAGAAGCTCACAATCGACATCGCTAAAGCCAACGCGTGGATCAAACAGGGTGCACAACCTACCGAGCGCGTTCAGTCTTTGTTGAGAATGGCGAACAAGAGCCCGCAAGCTTAACAGGAGTTCATCATGGCTGATTCTTCGAACCTCCGCGATCTCATTGAATTCATGTCGAAAGCGCTTGTCGATTTTCCAGATGACGTCGATGTGAAAGAAGTCGTGCACGAGCAGACGACGAAATTTGAACTTCGTGTGAATAAAAACGATCTCGGTAAAGTGATCGGCAAACAGGGTCGTACGGCTCGTTCGCTGCGCACTATTTTGATGGCTGCGAGTACTAAACTCGATCGTCGTTCCGTTCTCGATATCATCGAGTAGAACCTAGGCGACCTGCGGGCGAGTGAGCTCGCCTGCCGCCGTGGAAATACTCAAAGTGGGGGCAGGCTACTTAGCTTGCCTTTTTTTTTGAAGGTACCTTTTGAGGGAACCCGGTTCTTTTTGCAGAAGCACTGCAGCGTGGAGTGATCAGTTGAGTAAGTCCGAAGGTTCAGTCGAAGAAAATTTTCGCGTTGTTGGACGTGTGAAAGATGCGCACGGTCTCAAGGGTGAGATATGGGTCGTGCTTTTTGCGGGCGTCGCCGACTGGCTCGATTCGATGAAAGACGAAGGCAAATATCTTTTGTCGAAGAAAGAATCGCTCGCCGGACTTGCGATGACTGATCTCGCCGAATTTCCGATGAAGGGTGCGCGCGCGCATAAAAACGGCGTCATTCTTCATAGCGCAATCGTTAAAGACCGCACGGCTGCGGAAGGTTTTAAAGGTCACTTCCTCGTGATTCCGGAAGAGTACCTAGTGTCGGACGAAGGCGATTCTTATTTTCTGAGCGAGATTGAAGGTTTCAGAGTTCTAGAAGACAAACGCGAGATCGGTGTCATCACAGGATTTTCGCATAATGGCGCGCAGGATCTGCTGCAAGTGACACTTGCTAAAGGTGTGCGCGAGGGCGTGAAAGCCAAAGATGTGATCGAAATTCCATTCGTAAAAGAACTTGTTGTTGAAGTTGATGATGACGGCAAAGTGGTTCA
>JAYSST010000186.1:0-11682 GCA_043720435.1 Bdellovibrionales bacterium | reverse complement strand
CCCGCCATCATCGACGTATACATAACTTTGCGCAGAACATCGTACGGAAGCGAGCGCTCGGCCTGCATGACGACTTTGCCGTCAAACTCGAGCTCCGTGTTTTGACTCGCAATAATGCGAGTCTTCTTCGCCTGCTCATCGAGCTCTGTGTAAAGCGCTCGGATGAACTGAGTGTCGTTCACATCGACGTCTCCAACGGCGAGAACACCATCCTTGAGCTCGACAATTTTCTTTTCGTCGACAAAGATGCCTGTCTTTGAAACCACGAGCTTCAAAACATCGACAGGATCTTTCGTCGAAGTCGAAGCTGGTAGCGTCAACTGATCACTCGCTGTGATCTGCACCGGGCTGGTTGAATAACTCTTAAGTAAGAAAACTAACAAAATTACGAACATATCGACCATCGACGTAATCTGAATCTTGAACGTCGATGAGATACGTTTATCTATGTAACGGCCCATGCCGCGGCGGCGAATAGACACGACTAACCTCCCGCTACGTTTCCGAAGACAATGTCCGGAAATAGCAGATTTGTTTCAATAGCTTTACCGGTCGTCGCGTCAGTGAAAGAAACTTTCACCTGCTTGCCGTCTACGTTGCGCGTTGTTCGCACAGCGTCCATTACACTTACAATCTCCTCGAGAGGAACTGTATCCGTCGGATTAAGCTCCAATCGGAAAACATCTGGGTATTCTTTTTTAATAGCTAAAACTTTGTCATGGAGACCGTTGAGATCTGCTTTCGAAGCACCGTCTTTAACAACGGCGCTCACCGAGTACTCTTTGGTAGTTCCACGATCCACGATAGTGATCGCGATCGAACGATCAAGCGCTACACCCATTCGAACTTGAACGAGGTCTTTGTTCTTCTCATTGGCCGCAGCCACCGCTTTTTCAACCGCCTGGGGAATAGGCGTATCGATGACAGTGATGTCAACGAACACTACGCTAAGTAAAAGCATAGGTATGATCGAGACGATGATATCAAGCATCGGTGCAAGGTTAAGATCGAATGTCGAGTCATCAAGTCTGGTTTTCAGCGCTCGCATTGTGCGTTCCGTTCTACTTAGACCGTTTTAATCTGTGCGTGCTTTGGCTTACCGTGCTTCTCGACACCTACTGGAGTCGGGAAAGCGAAGTGCTTGAAGTCGCGCGAACGCAGTCCTTCAACTAACTTGTTCGAGTGTTGATCGATCTCGTTAAAGAGACGTCCCTGTTTTGCATGCAAGAACGAATAGACGATCATCACGGGAATCGCGACAAGCAGACCCGCTGCCGTTGCGTGCATCGCGAGAGAAATACCGTCAGCCAAAAGCGATTGCTTTTGTGATGGATCTGCAAAACTCACTGCTTTGAACGACATAATCAGACCAACTACTGTTCCGAACAGACCGATCAGAGTGACGACGTTCGACACCATCGAAAGGTAGCTGAGATTTTTCGTTAGCTTCGGTGCAACTTCAGCTGCAGCGATATCAAGCGATTGATCGATAGCCGAGTCATCGCGATCAGCGCGCTCAAGAACACGTTTTACAACGGCCGCGAGTGGCTTTTTCTCGTTGGCTGCGCAATAGGTTATCGCTTCTTCAATCTTGTCGTCGTCAACCCACTTCAAGATCTTTGCCATAAACGCTTCCGCGTCGAGGGCATAATCGACGTACAGTGCTTTGACTCGCTCAAAAATGAGCGCGACAGCGAAGATACCCATCATTCCAATTGCGGCGTCGATCAAATACAAATCGACTACCATTTTCATTAACATGTCCATCTTACGTCCCCTTTTGCCTTGATTCTAAAAGTTATGCCGATGCAGGCTGGTTGCGTCCGCTTGCCCGGTGTTTAAAATAGTTTTTTACTCTCTCTTCAGCTGCAGGATCCATTTTTACGAAGCGAACTCCGTAATGAATCGGTGCGTGCGAATCGCGCGCGCTGCGACTGAACTTTTTCGACACGATTTCACCGATCGCGTTGAATGCCGGCAATCCATCGAGCGATGAAAAATGCACGTGGATCAGTTGGCCTGGAATCAAAGTTGAATTCTTGATGATGAGGCCAGAACCACCGGCGCTGCCTTCAACCATGCGGCCTGGGCTGACACTATGATTGTCATTGATCAACACATCGTTTTCGATGTTCATACGGGCGTGGCGCCGTTTCGCAAAAACTTCGCCATGTGCTTTTTTCTCTTCGAGCGTGGCAAGCAACATCCGAATATTATCACCGTTAAATTTGTCGTGTTCTGCGAGGCGGACCCAATTGGTCATGCCTTCTTTCCATATATAATCGAATTCGAAAATCGACTTATCTTGAAGGGCTTTCACGACTCCGAAATAATTGAAGGGACCAAACTTCTGTGGTCCACGAGTGACGTACCACTGTATCGCGTCGTCATCTGACATGGACGAAGCGACAACAATCGAAGAAGCCGCGGGTTGAGCAACTTCGGACAGCGGACTCGCGGTAACCGGCAAAACCTTCGGCGGAGCTGCTGGTCGACGAGTCTGTAGAAATGTTTTTAGTTCGCCAAACTCGAGCAACGAAACCCACTCGGTCGCGACGTCATCCCAAGCGAAATCCGTTATCGCAATTTCGCCCTTCGCCAATTTTTCGGCAATCACTTCGACTGTCCACGGACCATACGTGTCGCCATTACGCGAAATGTGATGCTGGTTGGAATTGGACATGCAGACCTCGTTTCTGAGACGTGTTTCTTGCGGCTCAGCTCTATAATCTATCGAGAATCCGCGGGACTGCCTTGAGGCCAAGAAAATGCCCGAGAGATGAATAGCGTTGAACGTATCGCATTGGATCGACCGGATGATGAAAAGAGGTCAACTATGATGAAGGGCACACGATCGACAAACGCGATCTGTGATTAATGTCGAACTTCGCGACATCTTCTAACGAGGCGAAACGTGATACTTTTTTACGTAATCAGTTAGGAACAACTGAGCAAGCATTGAGGATTTCACGCGCCAGTTCTTTTCGTTCACTGTAAGGGCGGCAACTGCAATGCGCTGGTCGCCAAATCGGGCGTAGCCGATGAACCAGTCACATTTTCCGCGTGGGTTTGTACCCGTCAGCGAGCCGGTTTTTCCACCAAATTCGACTGTATCAAAACTGCGCTTTTTCAAAGCTCCGCGAAACGACTTCCGCGAAGTACCTGAAACGATGGTGTGTTCAAAAAGTTCGCGCAGCTGGCGTGCCGTTTCGGGACCGACGACGATGGATGCGCGTTTCGGTGATGCTTGATAGAGCGGTTCACCCTGAGCATTGGTCACACTATCCACCAGGTACGGTTCCATCATCACGCCATCATTGGCAACGGCCGCAGCAATCATCGCTCCCTGAACCGGCGACATCGTGTTGTCGAGAGTGAAGCCTGACGCTGCAGCAACGACACTCCAAGGATCGTCTGCCGTGAATCGCGAGTAACCTGTCTGAATCGCGAAGTCGGCACGAATGGGATGATTAAAATGAAAGCGTTCGGCGTAAGCTCGAAGCGTCTCGGGCCCAGCATAAAACAATCCGAGCTTTCCGAAAATGGTATTAACAGACGAGCCGAACGCTTCACGAATCGTCATGCGCCTTGTCCATCGATTCTCTTTCGTGTCGACAACGTTACGACGATAAAGAGTGTGGCTCGAGCCGTTGAACGCTATCTTCGTGTTCGGCGAAACCTTTTCGGTATCGAGAACTGCACCGGCCGTGACGACTTTAAAAATCGAAGCAGCTGGAAATGTCGCTTTCAACGCCAAGTTTTCAGCGCCTGCGTTTCCCTGAGTACGACTGGCCATCGTGATAATGCGTCCCGTGCGAGCGTCCATCGCAACAAAGACGCCGTAATCGGGACGATACTGAAGTAAAAGCTTTTCCATGTAAGCTTGCTCTGCAGCTTCGAAGGAATATGAAACGCGGCCAAGTACGGGAATTGCGCCGATGGCAAATTGCGACTGCGCCGGAAACCGATTGTTCGTAATTTCTGCACCGACCGAAAGTGAAACGTCGTCTTTTGAAATGAGCGAAGTGAACGTGGGGTGGCCAGCCTCTACGCCTGAGTCGCCCCTAGATTCACTTGCTAAAACTTTTGAGCTTCCTCGTGAGGTTTCTCTTGAAGTTTTTTCGGCAACGCAGGCGGCAAAACTAAAGGCGGCAAAGCCCGCGAATAAAGACAGCGTCGCCGCCAGGGACGTAGCGCTACGTCTTTGGCCCCACAGATTGATCATTACAAAAGTGTGATGCCTGATGAGCAATTCGTCAATTCAATCAATCGTAAAGTGAATTAATACGGACTTTTAGATCTCTGAATTCCATTGTCTGTTTTTCTTGCTCGGTGCGATTGCGAATAAAAAATAATGAACGCCCAAGTCGTTGGAGTTCAATTTGTTCTGAAACTGGTAGCTCCTGAGACGCGGGCCGAGCGGGTCGCGCGGTCGTAGGTCCGCGATCTTCTGCGTAGGGAAAACAGTGGCTGGCGCAGGGAAGCGAATCGATCGAATCAGCTGTCGCGATTTTTGTTCCGACGAGCGAAATTGCGAGTCCGGGAACGTTCACAGGTTCAGAAGTGCCGCCGGTTTTTCCGAAAGCTTGTACGAGATTTTTTCCAAGTTGCGGCGAATCTGGAGTTTCTATTTTCGCTGGCTTTTCAAGCAGTCGCCACGCACCTGAAACTGACCAGGCTTTAGAAATCCGGGCACGATCAATGAATACGCGCGCGAAGAAAGTTCCATCGCTGCGAAATCTGAATTTCCAAGTGCCAGCCGAATCATCGGTACGCAATTCGCGGTCGAGAATATCACCGTATCCCCGCTCGCGAACAACGGCCGCCTGCAGACTTTCGCCTGCAATTGTTTCGCTTGTTGAAACACTTGGTATCACCGGAATCCAAGTTTCACCACCGGCAGACAGTTGAATTTCGCTCAACATCGGTTCAGTTGCGAGAGATCCGGGATAACTCGACACCGACTTCAGTTCGAGTGTTCGAATCGCTCGCACATCTGCGAGGTCGATCTGCTGCGAGTAACGGCGATCTTCAAGCGAAGTTCGTACGGGCTTTGCGCCGTCGGCACGAATATCCAGTTCGCGAACTCGATCGTATTCGGAAAAGGAGTCGCCTGGGCTCTGGTTACCGTTCCATATTCGAATACTTTCGACGATCAGCGGATTGTCCCAAGAGAGAAGCCACTCCCCTGGCTTTCTTTCAGACTTTCCAACTCCCAAAGGCTTGATCTTTTTTCCGTCGGGAACCGTTCGGGGGCTGAGGCCAATGGCGCCGTCTGCTATGACCGAATTCCCAATCGCCGCAATTATTCGAGGTCGCAACCACTCGCCGGTTGTTTTCATTGCAATTCGATCGAGACAAAGCCCCTGTGACTCGAGGAAACCAAGAGTCAAAGTTCGCGCCGAAGCTCCAACTTTGAACTTTACGATTTTGCGCCCGCCATCGCTAAAGAGTCTTTTTTGATTGTAGTCGAGAAAGAGTTCGACTCCGTCAGAAAACGGCTTAGTCCCACCGCACGTTTCGACTTCGATGCTTTCGATTTTTATAGGAGCGTCGAAGATCACCGACCACTTCGAGTAACGCTGGTCGGGCGGAAAGTGCAATCGAGTCAACGTTCGGTCGACGTCTTCCTCCCCGCTCAGTAAAAAGAGCGTGGGATGTCCACTGCGAAGTGGCGTGCTCATCGCAGTTATGACTTTTGCAGCCGGTTCTGAGTTCGCTTCTTTTTTCACTGCGGATTTTTTTAATGCAGGAGCGGCGGACGCCAAACTTGCGGCGACACCGAGAGCAGCACAGATAGAAACCCAAAAAAAAGACCGCAGCCTTACGGACATGCCATTTTCTCCACCCAACGAATTGCAGCTGTCTTCAATCCTAACATGGCCAGCGGTGCCTCAGTCGTGTAGTAAAAGCCGGTGTAACCTCTATCAAATGTAACCGCTTCTTGTTGAACGAGGGGGTCGATCTTTAGAATCGCCCGCGATCTTACCGACCAAGGTCGAGGGGGCCACGCCGGCTTTGTCATAATATCGGTGCTAGCGACGACTTCCATGGCGTCGCCGTAAGTTAACATCAAGACTCGCACGCTTCCCGGAGAAGTACCTGCCGTGGCAGCTGCCGACGTCACGAGTCCGCGCAAACCCTGATCTTTGCCCCACCCTGGAACATCCCACTTGCCCACTTGCGCGATCAACGCTGTGTCGAAGTCGACGACAAAGACACCTGCAGGTTTCGATTCGCGTGTTTTGCGATCTTGCTCTTTCGTAATGATCAAGCCGTAGCGGGCATTCAAAACTGCAAAAGATTCCGCATCGTGAGCGCGATCTGGATATTTTAATTTTAATCTCTTAGCGATCGCCACCGTGACAGGAACCGTTGTCGATGCTCCGCCCGCCCCCGGCAAGTCAGCTGTGCGAATAAAAATCAGTTCAATTGATTTCCTATTGGCTCGATTATCGCCGATGTCAGCTAATACGATGCATTCGCCACCGATATCTTTAGGACACGGGCCGACAGCAAGATCTTCGGGATCGCGCGCTTTCCATTCTTTGGCATCGATCGCCAGCGATTCTTTGACCCGAAATTCTTCGATGCGAGTGCCATCAAGTTTCGTTCGAAAAAATCGCGGCTGATCGCCTGAATCATTGATGACGTAAAAATTCTGACCATCGCTCGAGAGCGCAAGTCCACTCGCCTCGTCGACGAGCGCTGTCGAAAACTTGCCAGACTCGACGGACTGCGTTTGCACTTCGCAGGTTGCCGTAACCTCTTGTGGCGCTGCGCCAGCCGCGAAAATAGGCGAAATAAAAACGCACAGCGTGATGAACGGCTTAAAGCCGCCGTGGGCGATTTGACGACCAGAAAGATTATGCAATGCCATACCAAAACGTTCCAGGTTGCGTGCCTTAATGGCAAGAAGCTAGTTCAGTCAGAACGTCGAAGCCAGGGGGGATTATGGCACTACGTTTTCTCAAAATCAGCGCGCTCGTGGGATTCGCTTTTTTTTCGCATGCAGCACATAGCGCGGGTGCACCGCCGAGTCATGAGAACGGCCCACTGAAAACTACGAGTGCGGAATATCGCCTGAAGGCCGCTGTCGATCCCGACGTTCTTGCGGATCAACCGACCGAGATTTGGGCGCGTGTTTATCGCCCCGCGACTCTTGTCGATCCGGCCGCGCCACTTCAGAAACGCCCGTTGCTTGTTTTCCTTCATGGTAATCACGGCACTTGCGGAATCGGAACAGCGCCACGCAACGACGGAAGCTGCGAGTACACAAACGAAGGAACTTGCCCGGCTGGTTACATCATTACTCCGAATCACGAAGGATATAGCTACGTAGGCGAAACGCTCGCATCGTGGGGCTACGTCGTCGTCTCAATCAACGCAAATCGCGGTATCACTTGTGGCGGGGGAAATAGCGACGATTGGGGACTCATTCTCGCACGCGGTCGACTCGTCCTTAAACATCTTCAGCTATGGAACGAATGGACAACATCGGGCGGAGCACCTAGCACTCTCGGTACGCCCGACCTTTTCAAAGGCGCCATCGATCTCACAAACGTCGGACTGATGGGGCATTCACGTGGGGGCGAAGGCGCGCGCGCCGCGCTCAATCTTTACCGCGATCCCGCAAGCCTATGGGTTTCAAAAATTCCAGGTCTCGACATTCGCGCCATCTACGAAATTGGTGCGGTTGATGGCCAGTCCAATCGCGTTCTCGATGCTCCGTCTGTCGCGTGGAACCAAACTCTGCCGTTATGCGATGGTGACGTGAGCAATCTTGAAGGACGCATGCCCTTCGAACGAATGCTTTCGCGTTTCTCCGTTAAGAATGAAATCGAAACGCGACCCTCCCCTAAATCTCTGACGATGGTTTGGGGAGCCAACCACAATTATTTCAACAGTGAGTGGCAAACCAGCGATTCATACGGTTGTGCTGGCGCGCCAACGCACAAGCAGATTTTTGATGAGAGCAAAGTCGAGTCACTCGAGCAGCAGTCGATTGCTCGGCAATCTATGACGGCCTTTTTTCGCGCGCACGTCGGCGCAGAACGCGAAACTGACTTTGCGAAAAACTTTGATCCTGCTTTCGAATTTCCAACAGTGTTTTCCACAATCGGAACTGTCGATCGCGACTTCATCTCTGGGTACGAACTCACAAAATCGATTCGCATCGACGATTTTACCGCAGCCACTGGGATCAACCCGGCGGGGCCAAAGAATTTAGTCTCGGTCGTAAAAGTTAATCACGAAACCAGCGCCGAACCACCGGTCGCGAATATTGCGTGGACTCAACCGGGTGACGATCGTTTCTATCAGATGAATTTTAAGGACATCGCTCAAGGCGCGAATGTTACGTCCTTCGACTTTCTTGATCTTCGCGTCGGGCATGTGATGTCCGATTTTGTAAAAGAGCTGAACACGCCAATCGACTTCAGTGCCGAGCTTGTCGCGAGCGACGACAGCCGCTCGAACGCCGTTGCCATCAGCGGTTATTCGCGCGTGCTTGGGCCTCCGAATGACAATGCTGAACTCACCCAAACAGTTCGGGTTCCGCTCGCGAGTTTTGGAACTTTCGATCTTTCGAAGATTCGCGGAGTTCGACTCGTTTTCAATAAAACTGCAAAAGGTAAAGTGCGAATAGCTCACGTTCGTTTCGCAGTGAAAACCGAGAAGATGACTCCGTTTGGCAACGAATCGCTGGCGAGCATGATTGCGGTTAACGCCACTGCCAACATCATAGCCGGAATTCCACTTCTCTCGGCGATGGATACTGAACCAGCAGCGACGACTCCCTCCGACATGATCTTGCCAGCTGAATCACGCGCGACTCCGTTCAGCCTTGGTGCTTCACCGAGCAGCGCAAATACGACGCATCGTCGGGCTTCGTGGATGAAGGCGCGAAAAATCTCGCGCAGCCGAGAACTGAAAGGTGCTTCGGGTTACGAAATTTTCGTTACAAGCGAAGCGCCGTTTCCAGTTATGGATGCGCTTCCAGTTCTGAACATCGAGGATCATCTGTTTCCAATTGCTCGCTTTCCATCGAATGGCCAAACTCACACGCTGATTTTTTCACTCTCTCGTGAGTCCTTCGACGCCCTGCCGGCAACGGGCCGCGCGCGAATTCAGTACGGCATAAAACGTCCTTCCCGTGTCTGGAATTTGCCGAACTTTTCTAAAGCGGCGATGGCGCAGGACCTCACCGACTAGACCTAGCCAAACGAACAGCTGGTTACAAAAAATAGCCCCGAGCTTTCTCACATCGAGACGCTTCGGGGCTTTTCTATTTCAGAACAAGAGAGGTCTCTCCGAAATAGACATGTAGACCTATTCCCCTCTGGAGATTCTCGATTATGCACCTGCGAATTATTCTCGCCTCGGCGACGACTCTTCTGATGTCTGCTTCGATTGCCGTAGCGACAACGGAAAACAACAATACTATTACTATAGCTAACTCACGAGTCGCCGATGCATCCGCTAAAAAAATTGTTCGCGCCGTCGCGAACGAAACCCTAAAAACGATTTCTACCAAAGATGCAATGCCTGCTGATGTTCCGATGGTTGAAAAATTGGAAGATGGAGAGCCGTCGCTTCCGGCGAAAGTTGTCGTGGAAGACGCGCCTGGTGTGCGTGCGCCCGCGGCAGAACCTGCGAAGAGTGAAGAACCTGCTGCGCCGGAAAAGTCTGTTTCTGCAGAGAAAGCGATGCTGTGGCTGCAAAATGGCAACAAGCGGTATTTGAAAAAAGCAAATCGAGGCGATGGAAAATCGCAGCTCGATCGTGACCGTTTGAAAAAAACTGAGAAGCCATACGCGGTGGTTCTCTCCTGCTCGGATTCGCGCGTGCCACCTGAAACTGTTTTCGATCAGTCACTCGGAGAAGTTTCCGTTGTTCGTACCGCCGGTCAGAGTCTCGACGCCGCCGTTATCGCGAGTCTCGAGTACGCCGTTGAAAATCTGGGACCCCGATTGTTAGTTGTCATGGGCCACACAAGTTGCGGTGCTGTATCATCCGCGCTTGCAACAGCCGATGGAAAATCGGCCGGAAGCCCGTCTTTAGACCTGCTTGTTGCTGACATTCGGCCCCGTCTTCCCAATCGTGGGCCAGCTGGAGCTCACTCTGAGTCATTGGAGATTGAATCATCTGCGAATGCGCAGGGTGTGGCAGCCGACTTAATGAAGCGGTCGAGCATCATCCGAGCGCGTGTCGAAAAGGGCGATCTGGTGATAAAACCCGCGCTTTATTATCTCGATTCCGGCGTCGTCAAATTTTACTGATTCTTCAAAGTGTGCTTAGAGCGAGTAACGTACGCGCAAAACTTTAACTCCGACGCTCGTTTCGAGGGGCGCTGGAGTTCCCGCAGCGGATTCTGCACTTTCCATTTGCGACGACGTCATGACGCCGCTCTCGCCAAGTCGAACGATTAATTTTCCGGTTTGCTCTTGTCCGCCGGTCACTCGCGTTTCAACTTCGACGATTTCGTTGTCGAGCAACGTTGCACGTGCCTCCAACTTTAACGGCACTGCTTTTCCTTTGCCGGTCGCTGGGCTTGAAGCGATCGTTGTCCACTCGGTGCGGCCCGCTTCGATCAACACGCGTCCAGCTATGACATTCGTTCCCTGCGACACTTGGGCTTCGACGAGTAATCCTTCAGTGAGCCCGCCCGCCTGATTCCGAGTAAACGCAGCACCGGCATCTGAACTCATGAGCCCAACAGCAGTGATCAGACAAAAGGAAGCGACTAATATTGCCGAGACTGTGTTGGTGTTGGTGCGGGTGCTAGAACTCACGATGATGACTCCCCGAAGACGTTAAGTGGTCAGACGTTTATCTGAACAAAGACTCGAACTGGACGCAACTTGTCTCGCATTGAAACGCAAATTTGAACCAAGATCCCCGACTGCGAAAAAACTATTTTAATACGAACGGTCGTGCTATTTTTAACAAATGGAGTCTCTCAAGGGTCCTACTAATGCAGAAATTTCGTCTTCTGGTGAGAAGGGTCGCAATACTAAAGCGCAAATTCTCGAAGTCGCGCTTTCTGTGGCGTCTCGCGAAGGTTTATCGGGACTTACCATAGGAGAACTTGCCAAGTCGGTTGGCATGTCGAAGAGCGGTCTGTTCGCACACTTTCGTGGAATCGATGCGCTTCAACTTGCAGTTCTTGAAGCGGCCGTCGCAAGGTTTGTGAAAACGGTCATGAAACCCGCATTTGAACAGCCACGAGGCGAACCTCGACTGGAAGCGCTGGTGAAAAACTGGTTGCACTTCATCAACGGTGACCGCGTGTTGCCCGGCGGCAGTGTGATTATCTCTGCATCGGTTGAACTCGACGATCGACCAGGAGCACTGCGCGACTTTGTCCAGACTGCTCAGCGAGATTTGATAACAAATATAGAGAAAGCAGCGAGAATAGCTGTAACCGAAGGACAGTTCCGCGCAGATCTCGATTGCGAGCTATTCGCGTGGTCACTTTATTCCTTCGTGTTGGGCTATCACCACTTCTCGCGAATGTTGAACGACCCGAAGGCAGAGCTGCATCTCATGCGCTCTGTGCACGGACTGTTCAAAGTCGCGCGTGAAGGCGCGAGGTTGCCGAGTGATGTAAGAGTAAAAGAGCGTAAGGGTAAAGTTCGAAGAGACAAGACAGTAGTAAAGAAAGCGCGATCAACAAAGGGG
>JAYSST010000185.1:0-1801 GCA_043720435.1 Bdellovibrionales bacterium | reverse complement strand
AAACCCGAGCTCTTCGTTCTCTTACAAAATCGAATGAATAACTCACGTCGTCTCTTCAAGCTTCGCGAAAACTTTCTTCCTGAAATGAGAAAGACCGCTGAAGACGTTGGACGCAATGAAAGCAATGTTCGTGGAAGTGCGGAGCCAGCGAAATGAGTTCGTCGTTAAAGCAACCGATCGTATTACGTATTCACAAGCAAGATGCGCTCGTCGGCGTGAAGCAGTTTCTAGACGCCCAAATCGTCATGGGCCGACAAGGCGACGTGCAACTTCCGCTTGAAGGTAGGGGAGTCTCGGTTATTCACTGCGCACTTGAAGAGCGCGAAGGTCAGTGGCATTTGGCCGATCTTGGTTCAGAAACAGGAACCAAGAAAAACGGCGAACCAGTTCTTGATTCGGCCATTGAGTCTGGCGATACAATTGAAATCGGTGAATTTAAAATTGAATTCTTCATCGGAGTTCCGAAGCCGAAAGCGGCACCAGCTACGACTGCGGCTCCGACTCCGGTCGCTGCTCCCGTTGTAGTGCCTGTTGTTGCTCCCGTTGTAGCACCGGTCAAAGCGCCAGTTGCTCCGCCACCTAAAGTTGAAGCTCCGAAACCGGCGCCGGTAGCAGTCGCGCCAAAGCCAGCACCTACTCCGAAGCCAATCGCAGTTGCGCCTCCACCAAAGGCCGCGCCAATTGTCACTTCGACGCCCGCGGCTTCACCTGAGGAATTTTCGCGTCCGGTTCAGCGCCCAACGGTCGACATCATCTCGGGCAATCTTGAAACAACGGCCGCTCGTCCAATGCGTGCAGCAACGGCGACGAAAGGTCATAAGAAAAAGAAGAGAAATCGCAAGACCTTCGCACCACCAAGCCGTTTTCAAAGTGTAAAAGAATTCGTCAAGCCGACAAAAGGTTCGGTCGTCGAGGTCATGGTTGCATGGCGTGAACGGATCATCGCCACGTACTCATATTCTGAAAAGCGAGTGGTAACGATTGGAAGTCAGCCTTCGTGCGACATACCAGTTCCGATTATGGGTGCACGACTTCGAAGTGCGCCGATTGTAAAAGTCGATCAGCCAGCGGTTGTCTACATTCTGCCCGAGACAACCGGCGAGCTTGTTCGCGGACAAAGCTCACAACCCTTCTCTGAACTTTCTCGCTTGGGTCGAATCAGTGGAATGGGCGGCGTTCAGTCGATCACTCTCGAACAAGGCGAACTTTTGAAAATGGATGTTGGCGATGGAATTTCGCTGATCATTCGTTATGTCGGGGAAGCACCGAAGCCTTTGATGGCGCCGTTCCTTGATCTCACGACAAGTGAGGTGACTGGTGTAGTTCTGTCGATGGCATTGGTCGGAGTTTTGTGGCTCTACATGGCCCTCTACAATCCGAAGCAAGAGCTGCTACCTGAAGAGGCGCTCGATGAACCGCTTCGTACTGCGGTCATCATCGTGAAGCCAACACCGATTCCGCCGCCACCTCCGCCGGAAGCACCAGAGCCGCCGAAGCCGCAACCGACTCCACCACCTGTGATCGTCAAGTCGACGCCGTCGCCAGTCAAACTTCCGGTCCAAGTAAAAGAGACTAAAGCCGTCAGCGTTGTCAAAAAAGTTGATAACGGTAAATCTGCTTCGCTTGCTCCGACAAACGCGGTCGTGAAGAAGCCGGGCTCTGTGAAAAAGGGCGGAGCAATCCAGACCACGACTGCTAAGGCGTCACAGATGCCGTCGAAGTCGAAAGATGCTTCGAAAGCGGGAATCTTTTCTACTTTCGGCGCAGGCGCGAACGATCGCCTTTCGGGTTCGACTTCTGG
>JAYSST010000184.1:0-4341 GCA_043720435.1 Bdellovibrionales bacterium | reverse complement strand
TCACGCAAGCGTTGATCTGCAGTTTTGTGATGCGACTCGGGAGCTTTCGCGAAGTCGAGTCGGCGTTGAGTATTCCGGATTCGACTTTCGGAGATGCTTTGAGGCTACGTCACTCGGAATTTTTCCGAGAACTTTGTGACTTGGTTTTACTCGAAATTCGCGACAAGTCTGAGAGCAGAAAGTGCCGTAAAGCGATCCGACAAATTCTGGCAATCGATTCTTCCGAAATCGATGTTCACGGAAGCCTTTTCGATGAGCCAGGTTGGAAAAAGAAATACACGATCGGTCACAAGGCATCCGCAAAGCTCCACGTCGTTTGGAATGTTGACGGCCAATGGGTCGAAGATTTTTTGATTACGCCTAGCCGCAAAGGCGACTCGCCGGTTAGCCTCGATCTTCGTCTTCTCCATAGGAAAATGTACGTTTTTGATCGGGCTTACAATGACTTTAATTTTTGGCAGAAGGTTGTAGCAGTGAAGTCTGACTTCGTCACTCGACTAAAAGATTGCGCGAGTTACCGAACGCTTCTGAAGTCTTTACTTCGCGGGAATCAGAATGCAACCGGTGTCATTTATGACGGTCCCTTCGTCTCGACGGCTTTGTCAGCGAGAAAATCAGAGTTGCAGCTGCGCCACATTGTTTACCGGGATCCGATGTCGAATAAAATATTTCACTTCGTGACGTCGAACAAAAAAATGAGCGGCGAAACAGTTGCGGGGATTTACAAAAAACGCTGGGCTGTCGAGCTTTTATTTCGATGGCTGAAGGGCCATCTCGACATCCGTCGCCTTCCGACAAAAAATCCAAATGCAATTCGAACGCAACTTGCGGTTGCTGTTTTGGTTCAGCTGTTATTGCAACTCAAAAAAACGATCGACGAGTTCGGAGGTACGTTGTGGAATGTTTTACGGACGGTTCGAACCGGGCTATGCCGGCAAATCCTTGTCGAATATGGCCCGCCAGAGGACTGTCGCTGGAGTTCGGCTTCAGCAGGAAGTTCTACGGCGTGATGGCGCTGAAATTAAACCGGTCAGCAGTGAAATTTAATGGATATATTCACTTGAAGGTTGTGGCTGGAGCATCGCAGGAACTTGCAGAAGAAGCAGGTAAATGGGCTGATCGGATCAGCGCCAATATTGAGATGCCAGTTCAAATGGATCTCGACAAACTTGCGCCCGCTAAAACTATTGCTGCTGCTACGACAACAATGCAGCAGATCGCAAATAAGCTCATCGAGATTAAAGATGACGCCCGACACATCAAATCGACGCCCGCCTTTGCTCCTGCGGGACAGACAACTCAGATGGTGGTCGGCGCTACTGCGAGTCCCGACTCGTCAATTCTGATAACATCCGAAAAACTTTATAAAACATTTTCGCTGCGCCGGGTTTATTACTCGGCGTATAGCCCAATCCCGAACGCAGACGCACTTTTGCCCGTCGAAAAACCATCGCTTGTTAGAGAAAATCGACTCTACCAAGCAGATTGGTTAATGCGTTTTTATGGGTTCGAAGCGCGGGAACTTGTCTCAGAAGCTGATCCGAACCTCGCACTCGACATTGACCCAAAAACTGCGTGGGCGCTCAAACATCGGGAAAGTTTTCCTATCGACGTTAACCGTGCTCCGCGATCCGCACTGCTGCGCATACCCGGCGTTGGTGTGAAAAGCGTCGATCGCATTTTGCAGCTTAGAAAGTTTCACAAGATCAGTCTTTTAGATCTGCAGAAGATGCACGTCACAGTGGCAAGAGCTAAATACTTCGTCGTGACCACCGATCACAATCCTGACGTGTGGATGCTCGATTCTGAAAAGCTCGGTTTGCGGCTGCGCCCGAAAGCACAACAGCTTTCTCTCTTCGATCAAACGCAAACTCCGATCGACATTGCGATTTAAAAATGGAACAGCCAAAGTTTCAGAAGACATTCGAAAGTTGGCGCAAGGCCGCACGCGACCTGATAATTCGCAAAGTTCCACCGGAAGAAATTCAATGGGACGAACGTCCCAGCCTGTTCTCGCTGAATTTAGGGTTCGACCAGAGCAATCAAGCACCTACATCCAGCCGGACCAGGGGCGAGCACCCGACAGTTTCTGCGGAGTATATCGAATTGGCGAAATCTGTTTCGCTGGCACGAGATGAAGATCGATGGGCGCTTCTTTATCGACTCTTGTATCGCCAGCGTTTTGAGAATGTGCATCTGCTCAAGATCGCCGTCGATCCAGATGTCCTCCGCGCTCAGCTATTGAAGAAGGCGGTGCGACGGGACATACATAAAATGCATGCTTTCGTGCGTTTTAAAAAAAGCCAGATCGATGGCGAAGATTTTTATCTCGCCTGGCACAAGCCAGAGCATCTGATAGTCCGTGCAGCTACACCGTTTTTCGCTCGTCGCTTCGGCGATCGACCTTGGTCCATTTTCACACCTGATGAGTCTGCTCACTGGAATCTTGAAATGTTGACCTTCGGCCCCGCAATGGAGCAACACGAATTTCACGCTCGCGATGAATGGGATGAGGTTTGGAAGACGTACTACAAATCGATTTTTAATCCTGCACGAATTAAAGTGAAAGCGATGAAAGCCGAAATGGCGCCTAAGTACTGGTCGAGCATGCCCGAAGCGGCGCTTATTCCGCAGCTGATTCGCGAAGCACCGGCACGCCTGCAGTCGATGGCTAAAAATCATCGCGAGGCCGCTGCCGTTGACCCGACCGCATCACTCGAATCGCTGCGAGAAAGTTCGAGAACATGCAGAGCTTGTCCCCTCTTTGAGAATGGAACCCAGACTGTATTCGGTAATGGCCGCCGAGAAGCGAAGATAATGATCGTCGGGGAACAGCCCGGCGACCAAGAGGATATTGCCGGGCTTCCTTTCGTTGGGCCCGCCGGAAAGGTGTTGATGAAGGCGCTAGCTGACGCCGGCGTATCGAAGGACGACATCTATTTAACGGGCTCTTCGTGGAAACGTGTGGGTTGATTCGAGCACTCCGACTTGATGTAACGCCTTCCAGGCAAGGCGTTCAGAGGATTTGACTGTCGTTCGTAAACGGGCATGATTTCTTGATGAATAAAACTCCGTCCAAGAAGTCGCTTCTCGACGCATATCAGTTCTCCGGATTTAAAACTGGCAAGTCAGCAAAAGGTAAGTTCGGCGACAAGCATGCGCTCGTCCTGTCGTTGTTTCGACGCTCAAAAAAAGTGTGTGCACCCAATGTGGAAAGTTTCATCGCGGTTGGTATGATCGAAAGATCAAGACGGTCCGCGATCTTTCGTGCGGTGACCGCCGCGTTTACCTGCAATTCGAGATCAGACGGCTTCGTTGCCGCAAAGGTGGCTCGGTGAAACAAGAGCGCCTCGAGTGGATTGCCGACAATCCATTCTACACCAAGCGCTTTGGTGACTTTGTCGGGCGAAAATGCCGAAGCATGACGATCAAAGATGTAGCCAAGGAACTGATGCTTGATTGGCACACGGTCAAAGAGTTGGAAAAAGAGTACATGCGTAAGCAGCTCGCCAAGGCTCCGACGCCGAAACCGAGAGTCATCGGTGTCGATGAAATATCGGTTAAGAAGGGTCATGAGTACCGGATCATCGTCAGCGATCTCGAAAAACATCGCCCCATCTGGTTCGGTGGATTGGACCGATCAGAGGCGAGCATGGATTTGTTTTACAAAGACCTAGGCCCGGAGAATAGCGCCGGCATTAGGCTTGCCGTCATGGACATGTGGAAGGCTTTCCGAAACTCCGCGAACCGAAACGCTCCAGAGGCGGCTATTTTGTTCGACAAGTTCCACGTGATCCGTCACCTCGGTGAGGCGCTGGATAAAGTGCGCAAACACGAGTACGCGCGCGTGACCGGCAGTAAGCGGAAGTTCATCAAAGGACAGAAGTATGTCTTGCTGTCGAACCGTGAGAACCTCTCGTCGGACGGCCGTAAATCACTGAAGCTACTGCTGGCGGCGAATCGCAGATTGAATACTGCGTATGTGTTGAAAGAATCATTCTCGCAGTTGTGGGATTACGAATCGGAAGCGTGGGCCAGAAAGTTCTTCGACAACTGGCGTGAGTCGCTCAAATGGCAACGACTGGAACCGTACGAGAAATTCGCCAAGATGATCGACAAGCATTGGGATGGAATCGCCGCCTACTGCAAACCTGAAAACAAAGTGGCACTTGGTTTCGTCGAGGGATTTAACAACAAGATCCGCGTGATCCAGCGTCGGGCCTATGGCCTTCGCGACGAAGAGTATCTGAGGCTAAAAATTCTGACGTGTATGCTGCCGGAGCTATAAACAATTCTTGTGGGAAAACATCGATTTTTACCCACTCAAGTACGCGAAGAGCC
>JAYSST010000183.1:0-4343 GCA_043720435.1 Bdellovibrionales bacterium | reverse complement strand
AGCGAGGCAGATCGCGAGTCTGAGGATGTAATAAAAGAGGTCCTGCTCAAAAGTTTTCCAGAGCATCAAATACTCGGTGAGGAGTCAGGACTTTCTGGGATGGCTAGCCAACTCGCAGCGCAAGATAACGCGTTGTGGATGGTGGACCCGCTCGATGGAACAACAAACTACGTTCACCGAGTTCCGTTTTTCTGTATCAGTATTGGCCTCGAGGTGAATGGCGAAATGCTGGTTGGAGTTGTCGACGCTCCATTGCTAGGTACGCGCTATCACGCGATTCGCGGACAAGGCGCATTCATGAATGGAAACCCGATTTCAGTTTCGAAACGGGCGCAGTTTCGCGAAGGGTTGTTCGCAACCGGATTTTCTAGCGCCGATCACATGCTCGATCACCAGATGGAACTTGTCTCGCACGTGATCAGACACGCGCGAGGTATTCGCCGTTTGGGTGCTGCGGCACTTGATCTCTGCCTGGTGGCCGAGGGAATTTTCGATGGATTCTGGGAACGAAACCTTCAACCGTGGGACACGGCGGCCGGTGTTTTAATTGCTCGCGAAGCTGGAGCCGTCGCGACGGATTATGAAGGCCGAGCTTTCGAGCCGCGTCTTCGTTCGGTATTGTGTGCTTCTCCGGTCGCCCACAAGGCGCTTACGGAAATTATGGGCCGAGTTGAAGGCGCAAAACTCGACTTTTAGCTAGCGTTCGCGATCGAACGCCGTCAATGGCCGTAGGGTCGGCTCCGTCAAAATTCAATCTCGACTTCACCGCTTTGCACTGGACATCGGTCTAGCTAAAATCCTCAGAATAAAATAACCGACAGTTGGTGCAACGGGGTCCTGTCACTGCGAGCATGATTCGTATGGCATCGTCGTTGCTTTATCTTCTGTTGTTCAAAAGAAGTTAGGCAACCGCTCGTAGGATGCGAGCGAAGTATCGACCAAGGTCGATCGTGTGAGAGCGCAGGAGGCGTCAGTGGCAGAGGAACCAGCGAAGGATAACGGTGCGGCAACAGCCGAAGCTAAGTCCGGATCAAAACCGATCCTTCTTTATATCCTCGTCGTCGTAAACATGCTCGTCGTCGGCGGCGTCGGCGGAATGATTTACCTCGGAAAAAAGAAAGAGGCCCAGCAAGCAACAATCGAAAAGGTTGTTGAGGGTGAGGCACAAGCGCAGCAAGAGACTAAAGAAAAAGCGGACGAATTCATCGGCAAGATGATTCCGATGGAAACTTTTTATGTGAACCTCGCGGGCAATCGTGGAAATCGACTGCTTAAGGTCAACATGGAGCTCGAAGTCGAGAGCGAAAAAGTTATCGAAGAGATCGAAAAGCGTAAACCGCAAATCCGCGACATCATTATTATCATCTTGTCCTCGAAGACTTTTAAAGACCTCGAATCTCGACAAGGTAAAGAGGGACTTCGCGACGAAATCAAAGACGCAGTTAACTCGTTTTTGACTAAGGGCAAGATCAAGCACGTTCACTTCACTGAATTCATCTACAACTAGAGGCGCGACTTAATGAATCAAGTACTTTCACAAAGTGAAGTCGACGCACTGCTAGCCGCGGTGAACGAAGGCGAGATCGCCGAGAAGGCTGGTACCGAACCCGGTGCCGGTAATAACGGTGATGACCGTGTCGTCGTCGTCTACGATCTTACGAGCCAAGACCGAATTATTCGCGGCCGTCTTCCGCAGCTCGACGTCATCTATGAAAAGTTCATGCGATCGTTCCGCGTTTCGCTCTCTGCGCAGTTACGCAAGATCGCAACGCTGAACCATGCTTCAACGGATTTTTTGAAGTTCGGCGAATTCATTAACACGTTGCCGATGCCAACGTGCATGTCGGTTCTGCGTTTCAACGCACTTCGTGGCTCGGCGTTATTGGTCATCGAAACGAAATTAGCCTATGCACTCGTCGACAGCTTTTTTGGGGGCGATGATCGGCCGTACAATAAAGTTGAAGGTAAGGACTTTACTCCAATCGAACTGACGATCATTCAAAAAGTTGTTCAGCTTGCGATCGACGATCTTGAGGCTGCCTGGACTGCGATCGCTAAAATCGACTGCAGTTTTGTGCGGACAGAGGTTAACCCACAGTTCGTGGGACTTGTGCCGCCTACGGACGTAGTTATCGCATCGACGTTTGACGTCGAACTCGAAAACGCAAACGGAACCATCACGTTGGTCATTCCCTACGCGACAATCGAACCAATCAAGCAAAAGTTATCGAGCGGTTTCCAGGTTGAAAGTGATCAGGCGGACAAAAAGATTTGGTCCGGCATCATTGAAAACCAGCTTCAGCACACGGAAGTCGAAGTGAAAGTGAATCTCGGCGAAACCGAGATCACTCTCAACGAATTGATGAATCTCAAGCCAGGCGACGTCATTCCGCTCGATCAAGATTCAAGTGGTGAATTTGATGTGCAGGTTGAAGGTGTACCAAAGTTCAGAGGATTTTACGGAATCAATCACGGGTCCGTCGCCATCCAGGTGACGAAAACGCCCGAAGATCGCAATAGAGCGCGCAATAGAGATCGCAATGGTGATCGAAACAAAGGAGACGGTCATGGCCGATGATAAGAGCAACCTCGCAAATTTACTTGAAGCCGAGGTCGCAGGCACACCGAAGAAGGCCACGGTCAGCGAAATTCCTCGCAAGAACGATCGCAATCTCGATTTGATTTTGGACATCCCGTTAAAGGTGACAGTCGAATTGGGTCGAACACGCATGCTCGTGAGCGAACTTTTGAATCTTGGCCAGGGCAGCGTCATCGAACTCGCAAAACTTGCGGGGGAATCGATGGAAGTCCTCGTGAATGACAAGCTTGTCGCTCGCGGAGAAGCCGTTGTCGTCAACGAGAAGTTCGGAGTTCGATTGACGGATATCATCTCGCCAGCCGAGCGCGTTGAACAACTGAAGTAGTTTCCGTCTCGAACCGTTTCCTGGGGGATATTCTGATGCCGCGTACCTCGTCTAAAAAAATGTCGACCGTCCGTCTTTCTGGTTATTTTGCGGTCGCGATTTTGTTCAGCGTCGCTGGTATTGTATCAGCGGATGCGGCCGAAGTTTCGCTGAATCGCCAAGGTGAAGACATCGTTATCTCTGCCGCTGTTCAAACTGACTTTGCTGGTAGCGAAGCATCTGTCACAGTTCCCGATGCAACCACAATAGAGATCACCGTTGCCGGTGCTGACTTCGCGGTCGACGGCAAACGTCAACTTTTCCGCTTTGAAGATCAGTCGGTGAAAACGGTTTCTGTTTCTCGCGACAAGAGCAGTGGGGTCGTTCGTTTTAATGTTAAAGAAAAGAACGCGGCTCTGCTTGCGGATGTGATTAGGATCACCCGCGCCGACGGACACCTGTTCGTGTCCATGCCGACCACCGTCGATGCCACCGGACAATCTATCGCCGGAACAAAAGTTATTTCAATCGCACCGGGTCCGTCGAAATCTGAAGCCGCTGCACCGGGTGTCGTGCAAGAATCTGCAATCCAAACCGCAAGCCTGACGGGTGGCGCAGGAGCTGTGGCAAAACCCGCGGCTGCGAATGACGAATCGACGCCGATCGATATCGCGCAAGCGGCGATGAAAGATAAACGCGCCGAATCTGAAATTCCAGTTTTTATCGACAAGGCCGAAGCAAAAAAAGCGTCGGGACCGAATCTTGAGAAGCTTGTGATGACATTGTTCGTCGTATGTGCGCTTCTCGGTGCCGCTTTGTTCGGTCTAAAACGATGGGCCGCTCGACGCGGAAAAAACATTGCGAGCCCAACGAAAATTCAGATTCTTACGCAACACCATCTGGGTCCAAAGAAGAGCCTCGCGATTATTCAAGTCGCGGGCGAAGCTATTCTCATTGGAATTACGGATCAGAATATTTCGATGCTAAAAACGCTCTCATTGATCGACGACGAAGTTCCGGGCCACGTTCCAAAGAATTTTGCCGACGAACTGGATAATGACACTGCTGAAGCGCAACAGCAGTTGGCTGAAGAGGGCTTCGAAGAAGAAGAAAATTTCGCACTCAAAGGTCTCAGCGAAGTTCGTGACATGGTCACGACTCGTTTCGGCAAATCTACCCGTCGGGACGCGTAATGCTCGGCGGCACTTCTGGTTCGAAAAAAGTAGCCGCGATCTCGATGCTAGCGGCGGGCGCAGTTCTCGCATTCGCGGATACCGCGACGGCGCAGGTCACGCTGCCTTCGGTCAACCTTGGCTTCAAACAAACGACGAATCCAACTGAGGTTGTGAACACGGTAAAAATTATTTTGATGATGACGGTGCTTACTCTCGCACCGGCAATTCTCATTATGATGACCGGCTTCTCGCGCTTCATCATCGT
>JAYSST010000182.1:0-11724 GCA_043720435.1 Bdellovibrionales bacterium | reverse complement strand
CGGTCAATATTTGGATCGTTTCGAGTTCCGACTTGGAAGTCGAGAACCGAACCGGTTCCGCTCAACAGCTGAGTGCCGTTGAATTCGGTTCCGTCAGCAATACGGTCAACTTCCGATACGAGCTGGTCGTATTCCACGTTCAAGAACTGTCTTTCAACAGGGCCGATCGTGTCAGAAGCTGCTTGAACCGCAAGTTCTCGCAATCGGATCATGATGGAGCTGACTTCATTCAGGCCGCCTTCTGCGACTTGGATGAGCGACACTCCATCTTGAGCGTTTCGCGATGCTTGCTTGAGACCGCGGATTTGCGCTCTCAAGTTTTCACTGATGGCGAGGCCGGCCGCGTCGTCTCCCGCACGATTAATGCGGAAACCTGACGACAAGCGCTCGAGGCTCTTATCGAGGCCATACTTAGAGCTTGTCAGATTTCTCTGGGCATTAAGTGAAGCCACGTTAGTGTTAATTCGCAGACCCATACATCCTCCTTGAAGTTCCGCTGATCATCCTTGATCAGTGGGATCGACTGTTCTTAGGTAGTCGACCTTGGGTATTCTTTCTCATATGACTGATCGGTGTCTCAGAATGAGGCTTGAGGGGTAAGACCGCGATTTATCCCGAAATGAGATTTTTCTAGATGTTTGGCTAGAAGTTTTCGGGACTTTGGTTGAGTCAGTCCGGCGCGCGGCACGACCAAAGCCACGGATTCGATGGTGAGCTCTGCGAAGACAAGTGGAAATAGTGGAAGGAAAAATTGGACGCGCGCTTTCGAGTTTCAGTTCGAATCCGAACTGAATGACCGTGTCCGCGGTTCGGAGGTCGTTTCTCGCGCCTACAAAATTCGGAAATTAAGGTGGTGTTACGTTGTTTTTTCGAACAAGAAAGCAACATGACAACTCGAACCCTGAAATCACTTTCCGACGAAACTCTCACAGAGAGGCTGCGCGAGCTTTCAAAACGGGATCTCGCGCTGACGTCAGAAATCGTCTCGCACATCCATGAGTTCATGATTCGCCGGCTTTATCTCGATCAGGGTTGCACGAGTCTTTTTGGCTATTTGACGGAAAAACTTGGCTACTCCAGAGCGACGGCACAAAATCGCATCGACGCCGCTCGCCTACTTCACGTCGCTCCCGAAATCGGAAAAGATCTCGCAACGGGGAAAATTAATCTTAGCCAGATCACTTTAATGGCGATGGGCGTTCGCCAAGCCGAAAAAGAAACGCCCGGTCTTCAGGTGTCTATCGAACAAAAACTTGGGCTCATCGAAAAATTGAAAACTTTGAAGCCGGGGGATCACGAGTCCGCGCAAGTCGTTGCCCAAGAACTCGACATCAAGATTCGTCCTTTCGAAAAAATTAGAGTTCATCAAGACGGATCGGTCACGCTTGAGGTCTATCTTTCAAAAGAAGAGTTTCAAAATTTAAAACGCGTCCGAGAAATCACCGCGCACAGAAATTATGACGCCACGCTTGGTGAAACCGTGGCGGAAGCGGTAAAGTTTTTTCTCGAGAAGAAGGATCCCCTCAAGCTAAAAACGCCTATCGTCGCACCCGAAATTGGTTGGGGTTCGAACTTAGAGTTCAGGTCGAACTTAGGAGCCAGGTCGAACGTAGAGTTCAGTTCGAGTCCGAACCTGAAAAGTGCATCATCCGACTTTCGAGACGTCGCCACGAAGCGAACCCCTCGTAAGTATCTTAGTGTCGGAATCGTCCGCGCCATCTATCAGCGCGATAAATCATGTCGGTGGATAGATCCTGCGACAGGCGCTGTATGTGGCTCGACTTATCAGCTCCAGATCGATCACATCAGAGGGCTTGTCGATGCCGGTGAAAACAACATCGAAAATCTTGAATTGAAATGTGCCGTTCACAACCGGCGCAAGTTTGAACTTGAACGAGTACAACTGGTAACTTCAGTTCCGCCGTTTTAACTCATCGCTGAGATTATCGTCGCTCCGCCGCTAGCCAGCAATCCGATAGATCGCGGGAGGAACTGTGTACATATATTACTTCAGATTGGCGAGGATTTCGCGAATGCGTTCGCGCTCGGTCATGTCTCCGCAGCTCAAAGAAAGGAACGATTCGATGGACGCGAGGTATGCCGTATGTCGTTCAGGGCTTGGAAATTGTTCGAAACGAAAGGCAGTCTCAGCACGTTTCAAAACTTGCGTAGCCTCGTCGCACGAAATCTTGGCGCCATAGGTACTTTTCTTGGGATCCTTCAATATAATGAAGCCCGATTCAACTCCTGGATAATAGGCGATTCGAGCTCGATCAAGTTTATCCGGCATCGCGATGGGCTCTTCAGCTAAGGGAAAAAAACGGCGTGCCTGCGCGGTGTACAGTACTTTTTCTTCCTCATCATTTTCGCCCTTGAAGGTGAGTTCTATCGTCTCACCGTCAATCGCGTTTACAACCGCATCCGTTTCGACACCGTTATTCTCGAGATAGCCGATGTAGAGTGCTGGACCCTCGGCGAAATTAACGTAGGTGACGCCGAAGATAATGACGGTCGCGAACAAAAACAGAAGTGCCGCGTTGATTCGTTCAAGCGGCCTCCGAAATAGACGCACGACGAGAAAATAGGTCGGAAATAAAAAGACTGGTGTAATTCCAGGGTAGAAGGTTGCGTAGCTCCAGATCAGAACCAGCGCCTTCACCGTTTAGCGACCTGCTCTTTTGTATACGACAAATTCGTAGGTCGGCAGATCGTTCGTTCCACTCGCGGCACCAGCTCTGCGCTCGATTTCTGTGAAATCCTCGGCATGCCAGCGCGGAAAGTGCGCGTCGCCGTCAGCCTCCAGATCAATCTCGGTGAGATAAATTTTGTCGGTTTCTGGTAAAAGTGCGGCATAAATTTCGCCGCCCCCAATGTTGAACACCTCATCGCTCCATTCGGGTTCTGCTTCGACGAGGGCTGCGGCCGCTTCGAGCGCTTCTTCCGTGCTCGCGACCACGAGGTATTGATCGCTATCGCCAACGATCGACTTGGGTGGAGTGTAATTCGGTTGGCGCGTGATGATGATGTGAAATCGATTCGGCAAAAGCCCAGGAAAAGTCTCGAATGTTTTTCGCCCCATGATCAGAACGTGTCCTGTCGTGATCGTGCGAAAAAAACGCATGTCTTCGGGAATCTTCCATGGCAGATCGCCGTCGACACCGATAGTTCTGTTTGAAGCCATAGCGGCGATCGCCGAAAGTGTCATCAAACTGCGACCTCGGCCTTAATGGTGGGATGCGGATCGTAACCCACGAGTTCGAAGTCTTCGAATTTGAAATCGAAAATCGATTTCACGTCTTTGTTGATAATCATCTTCGGCATTGCGCGCGGTTCGCGTGAAAGCTGAAGCCTCGTTTGTTCGAGGTGATTCGAATAAAGATGCGCGTCACCCAGCGTATGAATAAATTCGCCGGGCTGAAGCCCAGTCACTTGCGCGACCATCAGGCAGAGCAACGCGTAGCTTGCGATGTTGAACGGAACGCCGAGAAAAACATCAGCACTTCGCTGGTACATCTGCAGAGACAATCGTCCGCCCGAGCCATCCGCAGCGCGACCTGAAACGTAAAACTGGAAAAACGCATGACAAGGTGGCAGCGCCTGCTTGTCGACGTCGCCGGGATTGAATGCAACGACAAGAAGCCGTCGCGAATCGGGGTTCGTCTTGATCGCATCAACAACATTTTTAATCTGATCGATCGTTCGACCGTCGGCCGACTCCCACGCTCGCCATTGTTTGCCATAGACCGGACCGAGATTTCCCTCAGCGTCCGCCCACTCATCCCAAATGCCGACTTTATTCTCTTTGAGGTAGGCGATGTTGGTATCGCCTTTGAGAAACCATAAAAGTTCGTGAATGATCGATCTCGTGTGGCATTTTTTGGTTGTGAGAAGTGGGAAGCCCTTCGACAAATCGAAACGCATCTGATGGCCGAACACACTCAGCGTACCTGTGCCAGTGCGATCGGACTTCTGTTCGCCGTGATCCAAAATTCGCCGCATGAGATCGAAGTAAACGTTGTCCGCATGGCCCGTGTCAGCGCCAGTCGACTTCGGAGAAGTATTTTGCTGGGTGGCGAATGTTTCCATGCGGAACCTCCTGTTGGTTGTGACCGATTGTGCCTTCGGCCGCTCCGACTAGATCAAACGTTTGTTAGGGTTGCCAACCGACAACCCGAAAATTCTCGATCAAAATCCGGTCCTGATTTGCTTCAACAATGCTGCGTTCATAGACGTGAATATCCAGGAAGGCGAAGGCTCCGGTTGCGTGCTGGGCGATCACGCGGAAGTAATGCCGGGTGTCGAACCCACCGAAGCCATCTGCAACCGCGGCGGTGTGATACAAATCGACCCAAGAATCCACGACGTCGACTTTGATCGGTGCGGCCAGAGGGTAACGCGAGCGGAAGTCGCGGTCGAGAAACGCCTTCACATCGCTCGGAATTGGCATGCTCGCGCGAAGCTTTGAAGGAACTTTGATTTTTGCGTGAATTGCTCTCGTTGATTCGGCAAGGGCCGGTGAACTCGGAGCGGCCATTGCGATAGAAAAGGCCATCGTGAAAAGGGCGACTGAAGAAGTGAAAGACATAAAAACCTCCGTGTTAGTTTTAGTCCGAATGCTCATCCTATGGCGTGACTCCGGCGATTCGCCGCAAATTAAACCTCCACGACGCATCTCGCCAATATGGTTTGAGGCTCAGCTTTACACGGGGATGAATCTGGCCCAAGAAAAGTGAATGGAAATCAAAGATCCTATTCACGGCTCAATTGGCCTTAGCGAGGCTGAAGAGGCCGTCATTGAAACTCTCGAGTTTCAACGACTTCGGCAAATTAAGCAGCTGGGCTTCGCCGAATACAGCTTTCCGGGAGCCACGCACACTCGCTTCTTACACTCGCTAGGTGTGATGCACTTGGCGGGGCGAGCGTTTGATTCTGTTTTTCGCTCGTTTAAATTTTCGAACGATGGAGCAAAGTCGCGCCTACGCCGCGCGCTCCGACTCGGAGCTCTGCTACACGATATCGGCCACGGTCCACTTTCTCACACGACCGAAGATGTCATGCCGAACGTTTCGGAGCTCGACATCAAGGCCTATTCTTCACGCGAACGCGGATATGCGATTGATCCAACTCGTAAGGCCACACACGAAGATTATTCGATCAAAATGGTGACTGATTCAGATCTGGCCGCCTGTATCGCCAAATCTTCGAAAGATTTGACCGGACTTCACATCGCTTGCTTGATCGACCGGGGATTAAGGGCGCCGGACGATTTTTTTATCGATCAGGGCCTCGATTTCCGACCGATCCTTTCGCAGATCGTATCGAGCGAGATGGACGTCGACCGCATGGATTATCTGCAGCGGGACGCTTATTTTTGCGGCGCCAATTACGGAAGTATCGAGCTTGATTGGTTGATCGGAAACCTGACGTTTCATGAAACCAAAGGTAAAATTCATTTGGCACTAAATCGCCGAGCGCTCTACACGTTCGACGACTTTTTGATTTCTCGGCATCACATGTATCTGATGGTTTATTTCCACCATAAGAGCATTATTTTTGAAGAGATGCTGCAACGCTATTTGCATTCGCCAGAGTGTACGTACGTTTTGCCGGCCGATCTCGCTGGCTACTTAAGATGTTCCGATTATTCATTGTATGAACATCTAGCGTCGCAGAAAAACCAATGGGCAAAACGGATCGCCGATCGGCGACCATTCCGCATGCTCACCGAGATTCATGCGACCGAGCCGACAGCTCGCCCGAAGAAAATTTGCGATTCATTGAAGGCTGAAGGCATCGAAACGATTCATTCGAGTTCTGCCACGCGACTGTCAAAATATCATGCAACACAAGATCAAGAGGCATTCCCGATTTTTGTCGTTGATGAATACGATCAACGCGAGAAACCTGTTCCAATTGAAAAGGTCACTCGCGTTTTTCAGCAGTACGAAGAGACGCGAATGATCGAACGAATTTACGTCGCACCCGAAATGTTCGCGCGCTCGAAAAAAGTCGTCGCTGACAAAAAGCTGTAGGGAAGATGCCGTCACGAATGAAACACAAGGTTGGCGACAGCGATTCAGTGACGGTGACAATCACCGACGAAATGGTGCGTGCCTTCGCCGCATTATCGGGCGACGACAACCCGGTGCATCTTGACGACGAGTTCGCCGGGAAAACCCGTTTCGGAAAGCGAATCGCGCATGGAATGCTTTTGGGCGCATTGCTCTCTCGGGTCGCTGGTACAAAAATTCCGGGGCCCGGCACCATCGTGATTAGCCAGGATATCAGATACAAAGAACCGTGTTACATCGGCGACACGGTCACCGCGGAAATCAAAATTTTGCATGTGCGCGCCGATAAGCCGATCGTTAAAATTTCGAGCCGTGTAACAAATCAACACGGCGGAATTTTGATCGATGGTGGGGCTATTCTCTATTTCGATCCAGTCGATTGACCTGGATGTTTCGCATTGAGAGTTATTGAAAGCTGGTTGAGCTCGTTCATAACTTCTTGGTAGTCATCCTTCGTACGCAAGCGGCCTTGGACGCCGTACTCACCCTCGTTCAATTGACGAATCAAGCGTCGAATTGGAACCATCGGTCCGACCAGACGATGGGTGAGAATGATACCCAGCGAAATCGAGATGATTCCGAATAAAATCGCGACAGTGATCGTCGTAAATGTCGCCGTCTTTAGGGATTGTTGGATGGCGCCGATCACTTCGGGCTCGATGCGATAGACGATCGCGAGTGTCGAAATCATATCTTCAAGCGACAAGAGGAAGAGCAGGAAAACTGCGCCCATCATCACAAGCGTCATGCCGACGAAGTAGAAGGAGTACTTCAGCTGAAATTCCGGCCGGAGAAGAATATTCTTCATCGAACGTTGATTTCGGCTTCCTTCTGGCGTCGGCGTCTTCTCCATTGCGTGTCCTGCAGGTTCCGTATTACTCGCGCTCATTTGTTTATTTCTCCTGTCCTATTGTTCACGATTTTAAATTCGTTAGCGACCTTTTTTCTCTGGCCGATGGTCGAGATTTTCGAGCAAGACAGTTGGATGTCGCGGCACCCGCCGAGGCGTTTGTTGAACTTAACACCTTTTATTTTTCCGAGACTGAAGCGACGTCGGCGAGTACGAGCGCGAACCTCACTTTCCTTGAAGGCACTGTTGGATATCGAATTGATAAAGCGGGGCAGCATCGATAAAGCTAAAAATTGGAGCTTCGGCTTTGCC
Source organism: Bdellovibrionales bacterium (assembly GCA_043720435.1). GTDB lineage: Bacteria > Bdellovibrionota > Bdellovibrionia > Bdellovibrionales > JAMPXM01. The sequence goes on along the minus strand of JAYSST010000182.1, from coordinate 4,491 downwards.
TATTACATCGTAACAACAGGAACATATGATGCCGGCTCGGGCGCCGAGAAGTGGAAGGGTACGGCCCTACATTTTGATGGCGGTCGTTTACACAAAGACGTTCATCTATCCCAGCCTCGCCGCGATCTATATCTTTTAACTCTTTGAAGAAATTTGGTCTGGATCGTACTGAATGTCCTTCACCGGTTCGACTTGATAACGGATAATTGAGCTTCAAATCTTTCGTTGTTTGGATGAGGATCGGCATGAAACAGTATATTTTTAGTAAGTGCCAATCACGTGGTCATTCTCGGCTCAAGGAGGCTGGCTTCTCGTTAATTGAAATGCTGATCGTCGTTGGACTGCTCGGAATCGTTACTGTAGGGCTGATGACATTGATTACGAATGCTGTCAGCGACATGAAGGGTGTGTCCGAAAAGTTGGCGTCCATCGATTTGCAAAAGTCGTTGGTAACTGCAATTACGGCTGGCAAAAACCTCTGTGGCTTTGCGGTTACGGCCGCTCCTGCTTCGTTCAGCTTCGCGAGCGCAACGTTCCCACCGGCGTCCATTGCGATTTCGGGCCTCTATATGGATGCTGCGGGTGCGGACCCGCTCGTCGTGGCCGGCACAAATTTTTCAAATAGCACGCTCAGAATTGTCAGCCTCGCCTTCTCAAACATTGCACTCTCTACGACAGATCGCTACACGGCTAATCTTACAGTCGTCGTCGCTAGTTCGCGTCCAGTTCGACCGCTCGTCACGAGGATCATGCTCAATACCGTTAGTGGTGGAGCAACCATCTCACTTGCCGGGTGCACCACAATAGTGGCCGGTGGTGTCCCGACGACTCAAGGCGAGTGCGAGGCCGCTGGCTTACTTTGGGTCGCTGCCGGCAATTTTTGTTATTCCCCATCAGCCGGTGGTATAGACTGGTATTGAGTTTTCAAACCGTCGCGGAAACTTTTAAGGAGTGAGATTCATGACTATTCGACCGACTCGACAGACCCGACAAAGCCGAATTATCATTATTATGATCGCCGCTTTTCTCGTGATTTTTAGTCAGGTTAGCGTTTCGCACGCTTTATCGCCGCAGCAATACTGCCAAGCGCTTCAGGTGAGAACACCGGCCGCCCCTGCAAATACTAAGAATCTCCAATCGGAATTTGGAGTTGCTAGCAGTGCGATTGATTCGAACGAAGTACTGAACCTGGTCAGTGCGATGATCCCAAACGGTGCCTACACGTTCGATACTAAAACTATTAAGTACTGCAATGCCGGGTCTTTTTGTATTCTGAGTTTGATAAAAAGTTCCGGTTCGCCCAATTATGGCGTCGAAAATCGTTTTTGTAACTAGAGGTTGAGCGGCAGCCAAATGACCGCGTCGGCGCGACAAACGGCAGCGCCGGGCGGCGGCGAGGTCGACGAAGTTTTGAATCAAACGGTAGAGGCATTCCAACCGGACGGACCAGGTCCGATGGTTACTCCACCAAGCATTAAAATAACCCTTAAATTTTGCAGGAATAATTCGTTCTGCGCAGTGAACTTTATCCAAGGAAACGATAACCTGCTCACCCGCTTCTGCAATTAAGCCCTGCTAGGCTAATCGCAGAAGGCGAGTTCAGCTGGATCTGTAACAGGCGGATTCATCTTTGCGTCGCGAATTGCATCAATAGCGTCGGCTTGCGAAATCGTACCGTTTCGAAGTTCATCGAATAAATCCAACTCCAGATTTTTGCGCAGCTGTTTTACGACTTTTGCCTCAGGCCAAAGATTATCTAATCGGTTCGTTCCCCCAAGCGACAGCGGAATAAAGTGATCGATTGTGTATTCGCGTCGGCAGTACACGGGAACGCCATAATATTCGTAGATTTTCTTTTTATCATGGCTGCTAACGTTTCTTTGGCAATATGGAATTTTGCCTGAGTATCGGTACTCTTTGAAATCAGCGTCGTTGTTGGTGCAGAGAGATCCGACAGTCGTCGGACCCGGCGTCAGCGGAAAATCTGCGAGTGCGAGGCTTGAGGGACCGCCCGAAAACACCACAGTTATCGCGAACAAAATCGCGGCGACAAACTTCATACACCCTCCGTTGGCGTCGCAGTTTGATGACTGCTTCTAGGTCGCTCGCATCCTTGCGAGCCGGTGTGACTAGGGTATCGGACTTCCTCTTCACGTAAAGATGAAATGCCTTTAACGAAGGCAAAGTCTAGTCGGGGCGAACGCTCAAGATTCTCAACTGAACATAAATGCACAGGGGTTAAATAAGATTTGTTTTGTGAAACACGAGATTAAACGAAGGCTTGTGGGCTTTGTTCAGATTGACAATTCGCGATTCCAGGTCGGATGGCTGTCAAGCGCCTTAGCGTCCAGTTCGTTGACCGTTAGGTCGTCGAACCGATAAAAGATGCGCGATGGCTTCACTCCAATCATTCGATATTTCGCGGCTCGACCCTTCTTGGACACGTGTTCTTGGCGACGAGTTCGAGAAGGCGTATTTCAAAGATCTCGAAAGATTTTTGAAGAATGAGGCGGACTCTGGCGCCGCGATTTTTCCTTCGGGCGAGAATTGTTTCGCAGCGTTCAAGGCTGCGAAGTTCAACGACGTCCGCGTCGTGATTCTTGGGCAAGACCCTTATCACGGCGAAGGGCAGGCGCACGGTCTCTGTTTCTCGGTGCAAACGGGAGTTCGCCCGCCACCGTCTCTGCTTAACATTTATAAGGAACTCGAAGCGGATCTGGGAATCGCTCGGACGAGCCATGGCGACTTGTCGAAGTGGGCTCAGCAGGGCGTACTGCTCTTGAACAGCGTGCTGACCGTCCGCGAAAGTTCTGCTGGTTCGCATTCTAAACGTGGGTGGGAGCAGTTCACCGACCGCGTTGTTCGCGAACTCGGCGATCGGCGCGAGAACATTGTGTTTGTTTTGTGGGGTGCATATGCCCAGAAGAAGGGTGCGTTTATCGATCGGACGCGCCACTTCGTCCTCGAATCCGTACATCCATCGCCGCTTTCGGCGTCGCGCGGGTTCTTAGGAAGTCGACCATTCTCGAAGATCAACGCTTACCTCAAGAAGCACGGCACTGCCGAGATTGACTGGAGCAATGAGTAGGCGCTGCGCCGCCCTTTGACGGATGGCTGCAAAACAGAGTGAATCGACACGACTCATCACGAATGGAGATTTAAGTGAATTCTTTTTCTCGCCTTGGGCTAATGGCTTGTACTTCGCTGCTCGCGGTCGCACTTTTTGGCACCACCGCAGAAGCTGCGCTGTCAAATGCGGCGCCTACAACGTTCGTTTATTGTTCGGAAGGAAGTCCGCGAACTTTCAATCCGCAGATGGGCACGGACGGACCGACGTTCAACGCCAGCTCGCGAACGATTTATAATCGTCTGGTGGATTTTGAAAAAGGCGGAACAAAAGTAATTCCGTCGCTCGCTTCCAGCTGGAACGTTTCGAAATCAAAAACCGAAATCACATTTAAACTTCGTAACGATGTGAAATTCCAGACGACGGCTTATTTTACTCCATCGCGAAATTTCAATGCCGACGACGTGGTCTTCACGTTTAATCGCATGTTGAAGAACGATCACCCGTATCACAAAGTGAACGGCGGAGTTTACGAGTACTTCACGTCGATGGAGATGGATAAGCTTGTTAAGGAAGTTAAGAAAGTCGACGAGTACACAGTGATGTTCGTACTGACTCGCCCTGAAACTCCGTTCCTTGCGAACATGGCGATGGATTTTGCGTCGATTCTTTCGGCCGAGTACGGCGACACTTTGATCAAAGCGAAGACTCTTGAAAAAATGGACCAGCAGCCCGTCGGAACTGGGCCGTTCAAGTTTGTTCGTTACGAAAAAGACTCGCAAATTCGCTTCGAAGCCAACGAAAACTATTTCGGTGGAAAACAAAAGATCGACAAGTTGGTTTTCGCAATCACTATTGAGCCGAACGTTCGTGCGCAAAAGTTGAAGCGCGGCGAATGTCAGTTTGTTGCAGAACCTTCGGTTCTTGATCTGCCCGCACTGAAAAAAGAAACGGGCGTTTCGGTTCTTGAGCAAGAGGGACTCAACGTTGGTTATCTCGCATTCAACGTCGAGAAGAAACCATTCGGCGACGTTCGTGTTCGTGAAGCAATCGCGAAGGCTTTGAATCGCAAAACTTATCTCGATGCGATCTATCAAGGGCAGGCGAGCTTAGCGACGAACCCGATCCCGCCGACGATGTGGTCGTACAACAAGACGGTGAAGGACACGACGTTCGACGTTACGGCCGCTAAGAAACTGCTAGCGGATGCTGGCTTCCCGAACGGTTTTGAATCGACGCTTTGGTACATGCCGGTTTCTCGGCCGTACAATCCGAACGCCAAAAAAATGGCCGAAATGATGCAGGCGGATCTCGCGGCCATCGGCGTAAAAGTAAAATTGGTTACTTATGACTGGAGCACGTACCTCGACAAAGCTCGAAACGGCGAACACGACTTATTGTTGATGGGATGGACTGGCGACAAC
>JAYSST010000181.1:0-1803 GCA_043720435.1 Bdellovibrionales bacterium | reverse complement strand
GCTGCCAAAGGGTCCTGGTAACGGCTCGATCGCACTAAGAGAAGTATCTGCGGTCAACATTACGCCGGTTACCAATAAGCTCGCTAGGAAACCGAGGGCTAAGAAACGCATGAAACCTCCTAAATTCGAAACAACCGTTTCAGTTGAGCAAAATTTGAAGCAAATGTCACTTTTCTGATCGATCTTACCAATTCGAATTGAGACCCGCTATACTGTTTCAATGGTTAGTACGGTGAGCAGTTTGATGGAAGAAGCGCTGGGTCTAGTTAAAAGGGTACGCGAGACGGCCTCCGATACGGTTGGTCGCAAGATAGGTCTGCGCGTTTTGGCCCGGAGTAAATCGGCGGTTTACACGAGCGAAGGCCTGTTGCTTCCCTTCATTGATTTTTTGGTTACGAGGCGGCGGCCACGGCTTCTTACTGATGACCTTCAGTTTTTTAAAACGGCTCGCGCCTCGCTCAACGAACTGATTGAATGTGATATCGCCCGCATCGAGCGTGGTACGTACCCGGCGCAAGTACTTGCGCCAGAACCAGTTTTACCGCACTTAAGAAGAATCCCACTTTTGTTTCGAGAAGGTATTCGCTCGGTTCAACAACGTGAAAAACAAAAAGCACGCGAATTTCGTGACGAAGCGAAAGAGCTGCTGCGTGGACTTCCGGAATACTATCAGCGAAATTTTCACTTTCAGGGTGATGGATATCTTTCCGATCTCTCGGCCGAGCTCTACGAACACCAAGTTGAAGTGCTATTCGGTGGCACGGCCGATGCGATGCGAAGACTTATCATACAACCACTCAGGGATAAGTTTGGTTACGGTGATGGCGAAGGCCTGACGTTTCTCGAGACGGGCGCTGGTACAGGCCGCGCGACATTGTTCGTAAGGCTGGCGTTTCCGAAAGCGAAAATAGTGAGTGTTGATTTGAGTAGCCCCTATTTGAAACGCGCGCAGAAGCAATTGTCCCGTTTCAATCGACACGATTTTCTCGAGGCCGACGCGGCCAAGCTGCCGTTCAAATCTGAAAGTTTCGACGCCGTATTTTCGGTGTTTCTTTTTCACGAATTGCCGTTAGCAGTTCGAAGTGACGTTATCCGCGAAGCGGTTCGTGTTTTGAAGCCGAAGGGATTTTTCGGTTTCGTCGACAGCCTCCAAGTGGGGGACGTCGAAGTTTTCGATGAATCACTCAAGCTTTTCCCGGTGCAATATCACGAACCGTTCTACAGGAACTACATCGAGACGCCGATGGCGCAGCTTCTTGAAAAAGAAGGACTCACGGTCGTTAGTCGAGGTACCGGATTTTTCTCGAAGTTCGTCGCCTCAGAAAAGATTTAGCGATAAAATCTTTCAATGGCCTGGTTTTCTAAGAAATCTCGACGTCTTATCGTCTATCCAAAAATTCAAATCATTTTCATGTTGTTCATCGCGGGTTTTGGGGCGCTTTGCTCTTTAAGTACGGCCCTCGTTTCGTTTCTCTTTTTTTCACCCGAAGATCGAAACCTTCAGATTGCCAGTCTTGCGTCGCTCTCTTTCTTAGCTGGCGCAGTCATTCTTGGACTGAGCCTTTATTTTACTAATCGTTTTCTCGGGCCGATCTTTCGCCTCAATCTCGAGATGAAACGCGCGCTTGAACCCGACTTCAAGCCGAAACCTTTTAAGGTCCGTGAAAAAGACTACTTCAAAGATCTGGCGGCCGATTACTCGCTGCTCATCGAAAAAATGGAATTAAAGCGAGCCGCCGAGGCGTTCGATAAAGAGGACGAAGAAGAGTAGTTTAAGGCTTCGCGTCGCCTGCTGGAGCAGGA
>JAYSST010000180.1:0-4355 GCA_043720435.1 Bdellovibrionales bacterium | reverse complement strand
CAAAACGAAGTGCGACTATTCGAGATTTTACCGGTGCCTGTCAACACGAGAATCCCGAAAGTCGGTTAATTCACCGCCTTTGCCCGGCGAGCGAGCATCAGGCGAAAAGAGGCTTGATCCAAAGGGTTTGTTCACGGCCGGGACCGACAGAAACGACGTCGATTGGCGTCGCAACTTCCGTGGCGATAAACTGAATGAAGTCCCGCGCCGATTGCGGCAAATCTTGAATCGACCGAACATTTTGGAGGTTCTCGCTCCAGCCGGTGAGCGCGCGGTAAACGGGCTCAACGCGTTCGAGGTCGAATGAATTCACCGGAAGTTCTTTAATTTCAGCGCCATCGAGCTTGTAGGCCGTGCAGACTTCGATTTTTTCATGACCTGACAAAACATCAAGCTTCATGAGAGCAAGCGAGGTCAGACCGTTCACACGAATTGCGTATTTCAATGCAACGAGGTCAAGCCAGCCGCAACGACGTGGGCGCCCGGTGGTCGCACCGTACTCGCCGCCTTCAGTTCGCAGACGCTCACTGAGCGCCTCGTTCATTTCGGTCGGAAATGGACCCGAGCCAACGCGAGTTGTGTACGCTTTCGTGATTCCAACAATCTTCTGCATCATGCCAGGGCCGATGCCGGTTCCGATACAAGCTGAACCTGAAATCGTCGAAGACGAAGTCACAAAAGGATACGTGCCGTGAAGGAGATCGAGCATCGTGCCTTGTGCGCCTTCGAACAAAACTTTTTTGCCGGCCTTCAGCGCCTTATGAATGACAAGTGATGTGTCTTTCGACCGATAGGGCTCGAGCTGTTCAGCGAGCTCAAGAAGACGCTTATAGAGCGGCTCAAGGGCCACCGCCTCTTCTTTGTAGTAATTCACGAGCATGAAGTTCTTTTCTTGAAGCGAAACTTCGAGTTTCTGTTTCAGGCGCTGCGGGTGGAAGAGATCTGCAAACAAAACGGCTTTGCGGGCCGCGCGATCTTCGTAGGCCGGGCCAATGCCTTTACCAGTCGTACCAATTTTCTCGTTACCAGCCGCTTTTTCGCGGGCGGCGTCGAGTTTGCGATGATAGCTGAGTAGAACCGTGCACTGATCTGAGATGCGCAGTTGATCCGGATTGCTCAAGACTCCGGCCGAGCGAAGATCATTGATCTCTTTCATAACTTCTTCGACGTCGAGCACGACGCCCGGCGCGATCATGCAGCTGCATTTCGGGTGCAGAACGCCAGAAGGAATGAGATGCAAAACTGTTTTTACGCCGTTAACGACAAGCGTGTGGCCGGCGTTGGCTCCGCCTTGATATCGCACGACGAGATCTGCACTCGCCGAGAATACATCGACGACTTTCCCTTTTCCTTCGTCGCCCCACTGAGCGCCGACAACTACAATACCCGCCATGATAAACTCCTAAAATTCGCGCCCAGAAAAAACGCCAGTCGAAAGTCTCAAAACCGCTGCAGGACCGCAACTCCTAAAACCGGATATCCGGTATACGGGTAGACCGGTATACCGGATCTCAGGTATTAAACCTTCGCGTACCATGCTTCTGGGGGTGGCAGCGGTCCAGTTACGCGCCCTTTGGTCAAAAGGCCCACCAGGTTGCGGGCGGCCTCCATCGACACGGCGTCGAAGGCCTCGCGGGTGTTAGCTCCGATGTGGGGAGTCATCACGACCTGGGGAAAATCCAGCAACTCGTAACTTTTGCGCATTGGTTCTTGAGTAAAAACGTCGAGCCCGAAGAGTCCGTGCCCGCCCGCCTTCAAATGCAGCACCAAATCGTCTTCTTTGACGACTCCGCCTCGCGCGGTATTCACGAGAATCGAATGTGGTTTTAAAAAATCGAACTGAACGCGATTGATTCGACCCTTCGTTTCTTTGGTCAATGGAACATGCAGGCTAACAGAATCCGAAACATGAAAGACTTCGTCGAGCCCCATTCGTTTCGCTTCGTGCTTATCGAAATAATCGTTCTCGCGATACGGATCGTGCGCAACGACGTCCATTCCGAATGCACGCGCGACTTTTGCCACGCGGGTACCGATGCGACCAAGCCCGATGATCCCGTGAGTTTTGCCTTCGAGCTGCCACCCGAGAAGTGGCTCACGATCCCAGTTTTGAGTTCGGACGGTTTTATCTGCGGCTTTCATCTTTCTTGCGCAGGCTAGAACCAGCGCCCAAGTCAACTCAGCCGCACTCGCCGAATGCGCTTCGGGACTGTGTGCGACTTTGATTCCTCGTTCGGTACAAGCCGCGAGGTCAATGTGATCGAATCCAACGGTCGCGGTGACGACAGCTTTCAGATTCGGCATTGTCTCGATAATTTCTTTCGGAAGCCTAAACTGTGAACGAATGATCAGTGCTTCGGTTTCCACCAGTCGGGCAGCGTCGGTCGAAGTTACAACGTCAAAATCGCTATGACTTTTTAGCCACGCAGTCGCGTTTGCGGTGAATCGATCGGCAATCGTAACTTTGATAGGAGGCTTCACCACGGCATTTTCGCATTCTTCAACACGCTTTGTGCTTTTTCGAGGCCGCCTTGAATATCTGCGGTATTTAAAAATCCGGGTTTCATTTCCACCGCGCTTTCGGCGATCGCTTGCAGCGCGCGCATTTGATCTTCATCCGAGATGTAGCCCATGTGACCGATACGTATGATTTTCCCTTTCAGCGAATCTTGGCCACCCATCACGATGACTTGATATTTCGTCTCGAGAAGTGAGCGCCACTTTGCGCCGTCAATTCCTTCCGGTGTCTTAATCGCGGTCAGGGTGGGCGACGAAGTTTGCGCCAAAAGTTCAAATCCCATAGCGGTGAGAGCAACTCGCGTTGCTTCTGAAAGTCCCGAGATCCGCTGAAAGAGTTTTTCGAATCCGCCAATCGATTCGATTTTTAAAAGAACTTCATCAAGCGCTCGGACAAGGGGAACAGCTGAAGAAAAATTAGTTTCACCGCGAAGATTCGCTTTAAGTTCGTCGCGAATATCAAAATAGAAACGTGGCGAATTCGCGAGTGGAATTTTCCTCCATGCGCGTTCGCTCCAGGCGACAAAGGCGAGTCCGGTGGGTAACATAAAAGCCTTTTGGCTTCCGCCGACGACGCCGTCGATTCCCCATGCATCCATTTGTATCGGCACCGCTCCAAGAGCCGTGATCGCATCGACAAGAAAAAGTGCATCGGGAGTCGCTCGGCGTACGACTCTCGCCATCTCTGCAATCGGATGCATAACAGCCGTCGATGTTTCGCAGGCTTGCGACATGACGATGTCTGGCTTTACAGAAAGCCCGGCGAGCCACGATTCAAATTGCTGAACGTCGACGGCTTCTCCCCATGGGACATTGAGGCGTTCGACTTTCGCTCCGTACGCTTCGGCCATTTCGGCCCAGCGTTCGCCAAATTTTCCAGTAACAACGCAAGCAACCGTTTCACCAGGGGACAGCACATTGACGAGAAGTGACTCCATGCCGCCGCTGCCAGTTGAGGCGTGCATGAAAGCGCGCCCCGTTGTTCCAAAAAGTTTCGGTAGCTTTGATAGCACTCGTTCGAGGCATTTTTGAAACCCCTGCGTGCGATGGTGCTCGATCGGTCGGCTGAGTGCCGCTAATACCTCGGGCGGGACGGGGACGGGCCCTGGGGTCATCAAAAGCGGAGCCTGATCATTTGGGGAGGCTGAGTTCATACCGTCATTACTTAGACGGGATTCGTGAGTGCTTGAATACTCAGGGCGTCATCGCTATCGTGGCGGAATGCCGGTTCGATTTCCTCAAATGTCGCGGTTCATCGTAAGCGCGTTAGGCGCTGTTTGTTTAAGCGCTTGGCTGAGTGGATTGCTTGGCTGCGCTTATTCCATCGGCATCGAAGATCGTCGTCTGCCTGAAGGCTATAAACTGATCTCGGTTCCGGTTTTCAAGAATTCGACTCAAGAAGTAGGCGTTGAGGTGCCGTTCACAAACGCCATGATTCGCGAATTCACTCGCTCGCAAGTCGCAAAAGTCGTCAACAAGAGCGATGCGCAAGTCGTGCTAGAGGGAAACGTCGAAAGAATTCAGTATGAAATCGCGTCTACTTGCGCAGCCGGCGACAAGTGCATAATTCCTAAAAATACAATCTTGAATACCGAATATCGGATTTCCGTTTGGACGAAGATGATTTTAAAACGTGCATCGGACGGTCAGGTTCTGTGGTCGCAAACGTTTATGGGCCAGAAGAGTTATTTGGCGCCGAAGATCGGGATTGAAGGCCTGAATAGTGCGAATGCGCTTTACAATCACAGCTCGCGGCAAGAAAACTTAAGCGCAATGGCGATCGATATTTCGGCCGAAGCCCATGGCCGCCTGACCGAAAACTTCTGAAGGGACTTTGT
>JAYSST010000179.1:0-4358 GCA_043720435.1 Bdellovibrionales bacterium | reverse complement strand
GGAGTTCGCTAGTGGGAAGTGGTGCGAGCGGCGGTGGTACAACCGGCGGCAGCTCACCGAACACCAATTCCGGCGGCGGCGGTAGCGGCTCGGGTTCGGGTAAGGGCGGTGGTTCTTCTGGAAAAACTTCGGGTAGCGGAAGCGGTGACGGTAGCGGCGGAGGCAGCACTGCGGATTCTGGTCCGGAAGCCGTTGGCAACGGAAGTTCCAGTAAGTCCGGAGGTCGCGGGGCCTCTGTCATTGGACGTCTGCGAGGTATGCAGAATAAAAAAGCTTCCACCGCAGTCGGCACGACAGGAGCTGATAAGGAAGCGGGAGCAGGCGGCTTGCCACCAGTTTTAGCTGTCGGTCGTGCGCGTGGTAGCGATGATAACTTGCGCGGAGCCCGCACCAAAATGAATTTCGAAATGGAAGGCAGCGGATATGCACGCTCCGAAACCGCGGGTGTAACTCCGACAACCGCAACCGCAAAAGCGCCTGGCAAAAAAGGTGAGAGCGGTGACTCGTTGCGTCCACGCAAAGCTGTCGAAAAAGGTCGCGCTGTTGCGGGGAAGCTAGATGTCGACAAGGGCGGCGGGTTGGAGTTTGGCAAACTTTTCCGACTCTTTCTTATCTTCGGCATCGTCATCGCAATCGTCGTTTTTCTCGGCGGACAGGTACTTCAGATTTCCAAAGGTGGAGAGAAGTGACCACCGGCATCAAGACTCTATTTTTCACTGCTGAGTGACACACGCAGTTTTTGGTTCCAATGCGGAACCAGACCTGTCATTCAGTGAATGGGTTAGCCGTTTCTTTGGGGGGAATGAAGAGATGGGCACGCTTGAGCCAGAAGAGTTCGTACGTCTAAAAAATGATTTTGATGTCATCGGGATAAATCGAAAGAGCGTCTTCACTATTGAAGAAGCTCGACGGCTCTTCCCGATCGTCTACCGGTTGACGAAAAGTTACTCCGAACGAGTGACGGTTCTGATCCAGAAGCTTGAACACCACAATTCGAAGAGCAAGAGCACAGCGGTTCCAGAAGACTCTGAAGTCATCGAGGCCGAAGTGGGAAAATTGATTCAAGAGTGGCAGACGAAAGTTCAAAAGCTAGGTGGTCTTCCGAACGGACAGTGGGTTGTCGACTTTGATTCAGGCGATGGCTACTACTGCTGGAAGTTTCCGGAGCGCTCGCTTGAGTTTTGGCATCACTATCGTGACGGTTTCAGCAAGCGAATCAAGATCAGCGCACTTTCGTCGCAACAACCGGCCTCGCGCCTCGCTCCAGTCGAAAGCGTCATCGATTTGTGAACGGACACGGTTGAACGTTTACGTGAACGGACACAGTTGAACGTTTACGTGAACGGACACAGTTGAACGTTGTCTGAAATAAGTTAGTTTGAGCGTGATGAAAATCGCGCTCGCTCAGATCAACTCGGTGCTCGGAGATTTTTCCGCCAATCGACTCAAGATTTTATCTTTTGTGCAGGACGCTCAGGCACGCGGCTGCGATCTTGTCGTCTTTCCTGAACATGCACTCTTTGGTTACCTGCCCAACGATCTTCTCGAGCGACATTCGATCGTTGATGAACAGCTAAGTGAACTCGCGCGACTCGAAAAGGAAATGCCGAAAGGGATCGCAGCCCTCGTGGGTTGCGTGACGTACGCATTATCGAAAGCGGAGCGGACGGGAAATCGTTCGGAAAATGCAATGTCCGAAAAAATTTTGTACAACTCGGCGGCGTTGATCAAAAACGGCTCGAAGTCGCGATTTTTTCACAAAGAACGACTGCCGACTTACGATGTGTTTGATGAGGCTCGACACTTGGCTCCGGGTTCACTTTCAAAAGGGCGCGTGAAGTTGCGCGTGAAGTCTGGAACCTACTCCGTTCAAATTTCAATCTGCGAAGATATTTGGGGCTGGGGCGACCCTGCAAATCCGATGAAGAAACTCCCGCGCACATGTAACGACCTGGTCATCAATATGAGCGCCTCTCCCTTTACAAAATCAAAACGTAAAAACCGACTTGCGGTCGTTAAGAAAACCGCGGAACACTTTAAAGCACCTGTCGTTTACGTAAACATGGTGGGCGGTCAGGACGAAATTATTTTCGACGGACGTTCTCTCGTCGTCGATAAAAAAGGTCGCACGGTTGCCGACCTCGCAGCGTTTCGCGAAGATCTACAAATTCTCGATCTCGATGAGATGAAAATGATGAAGGCGCCTTCCGAAAAAGTCATCGACGCAATTTCCGGGTCTCGCGCCGGTATTCGGAATAATTTGAAGTCCCTTAAAAAAACTCTCTCGAGCGAAACAGAAATAGTCAGACAGGCTCTCGTACTGGGAATTCGCGATTTCGCTAGCAAAACGGGCCTTAAGCGTGGCCATTTTGGTTTGAGCGGCGGAATCGACAGCGCGGTGGTCGCGTGTATTGCGGTCGAAGCACTTGGTTCCGACAAAGTGACAGCTGTAACAATGCCGGGACTTTACAATGATCCGAAGAGTCGTGAGTGGGCCGAAAAACTGGCGAAGAATCTTTCTATTCGCTGTCTCAACATGTCGATCGAAGATCCGTACAAGGCGCTGCTCGAATCTTATGAAACTGCGATAGGGAAAAGTGATTTCAGCGTCGTGAATGAGAATCTGCAGGCCCGCGTTCGAGGCGTGTTGCTGATGGCTCTGGCGAACAAAGAGTCGAGCTTACTCATTTCTACCGGCAACAAATCGGAATACGCCTGCGGCTACACGACTTTGTATGGCGATCAGTGTGGCGGCATTGCTCCGTTGGGAGATTTGTTGAAACGTGAAGTTTACGCTTTGGCCAAGCTTTACAATGCCGAGGCCGAAGTTATTCCGCGCGATATCATCGAACGTGCACCGTCGGCAGAACTTCGCCCGAATCAAACAGATCAAGACACGCTTCCGCCGTACGACGAACTTGACGACGCTGTTGTTCGAATCATCGAACAGCGTTTGCCAGCCCGAACCAAGACCGAACTGTTTGTGTTGGAGGCGAGTTTGAGAAGTGAATTCAAGCGGTGGCAGGCTCCGCCCATACTAAAAATCAGCGATCATGCTTTCGGTCGCGGCCGAAGATTTCCAATCGCACACAAGGCCCAAAAGTAATTTTGTACCGAGCCCCAGTTCGGAGCGCCGAGCCCGAGTTCTGAGCGATAGAGCAACGCAATACCGGCGCCGGTGTCGCATTGCGAAACAATCGCGAATTGCTGACTCCTTCACGTTAGAAGTTCGGTGGCAACGGTTGGTCGTGCGTCTGTGATTTGGCCCGCGCGTGAAGTAAGTACGCACCGACGCTACTGCCCGAACCGACCCTGTCGAAAAAATTCAGAAGCGATGCATCGGTCGCAGCGGACTGAATTTCCGTGGTACTGAACTCCGATCACTTTGAGTATGACGATGTCGTTGGAGGCACAAATGCGGGCTACAAATATCATTTCGTTTCTCGGTATTTTGCTAGCGTCGACGTTCGTTCTTGAGAGCGAAGCCGCGATCGTCGATTTTCACTGCGGAAATGCGCCTGCAAAAATTTGGGGCGAATATTACGCCGTCGTCGGCGACACGACAGACTTTTCGAAGCTCAACGTTTTAACGTTCGGGCTATTCGAAGGGTCCACAGCGGACGAAGGCGAAGAGCCCGTAAATACAGTTGATGAATTTGTCGCGCCGGCTGATCCATCTTTAAAAGCGTCCTCTGCTGGATGGAAAGACGCCGTACCGTTTGATCTGACGACAATCGAGCTAGGCAAAGCCGTGCTTTACCTCAAGCAAAAAGACTTTGCGGGCGCATCCGGTTACTCCATTGCGCGACTGAAGTTTAGCGGGAAAGATCTTCGTCTCGATTGCCAATTCACCACGAGGTAGATCAAGTCCGATGTCGACGCTCGGCGAAACCGCTGCGGAAGCGATGCGCGTCATTCGTTCATCTTTTTTCGACTAACGAACCGATCGACCGACCGGGTTTCGGACGTTCCGCTGACCTTTAGGTCTCGCGCTGTCCATCGAGGGCAAATCATGTCAACGTACTGAAGTCATGAACGAGCACGCTGAAATTCTACAATCAAAATTTCGTCTCGCCGAATTTCGCAAAGGTCAGCGCGAGATTATCGATGCCGTTTTGGCCAAGCGAGATGTCATGGCGGTGCTGCCGACCGGTGGCGGTAAATCTTTGTGTTACCAATTTATCGCCATCCATCAGCGGAAGCTCGTTGTTGTCATTTCTCCGCTGATTGCATTGATGCGTGACCAAGTTCATTCGCTTGATCGTTTGGGATTGGCCTCGGGGTCATTGCACTCCGGTCAATCGGATGGTGAAAAACGGAAAGTCTTCCAAGATATCGCTCGCGGTGGCGCTTACGTC
>JAYSST010000178.1:0-11794 GCA_043720435.1 Bdellovibrionales bacterium | reverse complement strand
GATCAAATAATTTCATCGCGGCCTCATCGCATTTCTGCTGCAGCTGGAATTCGGTCGATATACTTCTTATATTCGTCGCGCCACTTCGCACCGTTCATCTGCTCGCTCGCAAGCCGGCGCCACAAACTTTTGTCGTCTTTTGCAAGCTGGCCCCAGGCGTCTTCGGCTTGCTTGAGTTCACCAACGTCAAAAAGAAGTTGGCCGAGTCGATATCGAACTGAATCGTATCCGTTACGCGAAAGGTCGGCGTTCGCGATCGGCATCTCAAGCACTGATCGATACGAAGCGATTGCTTCCGTTCGTTTCCCCCGAGCAAGAAGAATCTCGGCGCGCGTTTCAAGCGCTGCCGTTTTAATTTTCTCGCCCTCACGGTTCTCACCATCAGCACTTTTCAAGGCCATATCAATCGACGACTCGGCTGATTTAAAGTCGCGATCTTTGACGGCAAGTCGAGCCATACGCAGATGCAACGGAGCAACCGAGGTCGATTGATCCGCAGACTTTGTCTTGCCGGCGCCAAACGATTGGATAACTTCCGCCAGGTATTTTCGCGCAACTTCACTTTGCCCGCGAGCTTCGGCGACGTCAGCCGCGAGGCCCGCTCGCTCGACCTGTTCAGCACTCGAGAGGTTCTTAATTTCTTTGATCTGCTTTAACTGCGATTCGGCGCCCGCATAGTCGCGAACGGCCGACGCCATCAATGCCAAACGAAGTCTTACACTCTCTTTTGCAATGAGATTTTCAAACACGTCGCGATTGTCAGGTCTCTGCTCTTCGATTCGAGTTAATGTTTCGCGATAATTTTGTGCGGCTTCTTCATAAACACCAGCAGTCTCGTAGGCGCGACCGGCGAGAAACGACAGATCCGCACGTCTGTTTCCTTTAAGCCAAGCTGATTGATCGCGCGAATAAAGCCGAAGCGCCTGCATGAAGTCGCCTTTTTCGACGGCGCTTCGAATGTTCTCGGCGAGATTGCGGACGATGCGTCCCTTAATCAACGGAAGGTGTTTCGATTGCGTGTTTTCTTTATAAAATTTTATCAGATCGACGATAGCTTTGTCGTAATCACCACGGCCCGTAAACGCATCGGCTTGAGTGACCGTTTTGAATTCTTGAATCGAGGGGAGATCTGCGTCACGTTTTACAATCTCATCGATCTCTTTTGTCGCGTCTTTCAGTTCGCGTTCTTTCATCGCCGGCATTCGTGCAGTCAATACCCGCATTCGCGCAATATCGGCTCCAGGAGTCGATCGATAACGGAAGTACGATTCAAAGAATGCACCCGTCACACGTTTGTCATCTGCGCCTACGAGCGTCTCAATGAGTTCTCCGAGACGAGTCATTGCGTAACCACCATGGCGGTGCTCTGGAAACTTTTGAAGAAATTGACGGTAAGAATCGATCGCTTCGCGCTCTTCTCCAAGGCGGAAGCGCGCCTCCGCCAGGTTGTAAAAAGCATTCGGGAATCGACCCGTGGCTTCTGGATATTTTTTGATGGCCGTGTCGTAAGAGCTGATTGCAGTCTTGTAATCTCCCCTGCGGAAGTGCACGTCGCCTTTTCGAAACGCCGCTTCTTGGCGATCTTTTGCGCTTTTCGTTTCTTTCTCGACCGCGTCCAACTCTTTAATTGCGTCATCCCATCGATTGAGCGACAAGAACGCCCGGGCAATCGAGACTTTGACTTGACCAGCATACTTCGAGTCAGGCTTCAAACGTACAAATCGCTGAAATGTTTTGAGCGCTCCGAAACTGTCGCCTCGCTCGAGATAACTGTAACCGACGAGCAACAATGTGCGAGTCGTCATCGGTGAATCCGGATATTTTTCTACCAGATTGTTGTAGATTCCCATTGCTTCTTCGAAATCCGAATCGTGTAGATTCGAATCGTCTTTGATTTTGTTCTCTTCTTTAGACTGTCGTTCCTTTAGCCAAAGATCATAATGCGTGTCAGCCATCGCATACCGAATGATTTCGTCATACTCAGTCTTCGGAAATTTCTTAAGAAACTCTCGCCCCGTACCCAGAAACAAGGCCTGTCGACCATTCTTGAAAAGAGTCATCAACAGGCGGGCTTCGAGATTTTCCTCCGAAGTGCCAGGTAGGATTTCATAAGTCGGGGGCGCTTTATAAAGTTCATCAAGTTTCGGAAACCCAAGGTCGAGCATCGGGTAAGCAATTCGCAGCGCCGCACGCGAAGCAAGTTTCGCGGCATCTTTTATTTCGTAATCTTTGACTGTGAAGCGACGGAACTCCGGATCTCCACCGTCGAAAATTCCGCGTTCAAAATCTTTTCGAGATGCGATTTTTTCGGAGAGCGGAAGTGGCTCGGCTTTTTCTGGAGTTAACGTGGTGGCGCCGTTCGGTCCCTGTTTTGCGACGATAACGAAGTCGGTGCCGGCAGGATCACGTTTTGTAGTTTTAACCGCGGTTTTCGCAGGCAAAGTCGTCGGTGTCTGCACACCTGTGTCGATCTCAGCATTTGCAGCCGCAAGAGGTTTTGCATCCTTCGGCGCTTGATCGGCCGGAAAGAAATCTAAGACGAGACGAGTTGGCTGATCCGAGAGGTAGTCGAAAAAGTCGACACCCTTGCCAGCAGCAAAACGAATCTCAACCATTCCATCGGGTCCCTGAGCGTTGACCGAACCGACTTTGACTTGCGCATCGGTCGTTTGCTTCAGCCGGCGAATCGACGCTTCGTCGAGCGACGGCAAATGTAAAACAACTTCCCCGGATTTTAGTTTCTCAAGCTTGTAGCGTTCAGCTCCCGAGCCTTCGAACTCGAAATGCGACGCATCGCCGATGCGTGAAAATTCAGCACGAATGCCGGTTTTGCTAGAGACTTCAGCTGAGTTTGCCGCCTCTAAGCGACTCGCAAATCCCGCGACAAGGCCCGCAACCACGAACGCGATCGTTGCCCAGCGAAATGAAAACAGATTTGAACGAAATCGTTTCTTAGACATCAGTCTTGCCATCCTGGCCCTTTGCCCTTTTCGGGGGCGTCTTCGGACTCCAGCCTAGAGTCCAGTCAAGGGTTTCCTCTATGAAGAGAGCACGCGCGATGCCAACCGCGCACTGGCGCCGGATCCAGTTCACGCCGATCTGATGGACCCAACCGCCTCGTGATCGACAAAACTATGACAGGTCGGTAAATCCCTTTGACGCATCGAAGACGCGACGTTCTGGACGCCTAGTCCAGAACGAGTAATCCCGGGCGAGCCGCAAAGTAATCCGTGAAAAAAAATCGCGAACGACCGATAAGTAAGCGCAACTAGGGAACTAACAGAGGAACTTTCGTGAAACGAATCCGAGAATCAAAACTGACATGGTTTGCAATCATGCTTGCCATGGTTTGCAGCGCAACTGCGTGCGTGTCGGTCAATCTCGGAGGCGGCAAAGTCGAAAAATCGGATGGAGTCAAATTCGTTTCACCCGTCGGATTCAAAGCACTCGAAAACGGGCGCGCCGATTCTGCGTGGAACAACGCGAGCACCGGCAGCACGATTGCGTTTCAGTCAAACTGCGGTGACACCTCCGACGCTCCACTTGAATCCATTGCAACCGATTTGTTCGCCGATTTTGAACAGAGCAAAGACCTACGTACCGAACGAATTGCGTTTGACGGGCGTGAAGCGCTGGATCGTGAAGTTGAAGGCAAAGTCGACGGAGTTTCGACGAGAGTTCGCGCGATAATCTACAAAAAAAATAAATGTTCTTATGTTCTTACGTTCGTCGCGCTGACAAAGAGTCTCGTCGCCGACACTAAAAACAAAGCGGCCTTCAGCGGTGATGCGACACAGTTCGAGCGTTTCGCCGCGAGTTTCAAAGCACCATGAAGTCCGAGAAAAGTTCATCTGTCACCGCCACCGAAGAAAGATTCGCGCTCTTCGCGGTTGCTGGTAACCTTGGTCGCCGCGTGACGAACGCCGCCGAAGACTTTGGCGGCGCATGGCTACTCTTCATGACTGTTCTTCGCGATGTCTGGAAACGTCCGAGCTATCCGCGCCTGATCATTGATCAGATTTATTACATCGGCGTGCAGTCGACAGCTCTCGTACTAATTACTGCGGCCTTTACGGGAATGGTCATGGCCCTTCAGTTCGGCCTAGGCCTTGAAAAATTCGGCGGCAAACTTTATGTCCCGAAAATTGTTTCGCTCTCAATCGTTCGAGAAATCGGACCCGTTTTTTGTTCTCTGATGTTAGCCGCTCGGGTCGGTGCAGGCATCGCTTCTGAAATTGCTTCGATGGTTGTCACTCAACAGATCGATGCGATGCGAGTTCTGGGAACATCTCCAATTAAACGAATCGTTATCCCGAGAATCATAGCGGCTGTGATTTCGCTTCCAATTCTGTGTATCCTTGGCAACATCGTCGGAGTCGGCGGCGCACTGCTCGTCGGAGTCACCGAGCTCGGTCTTGATTTTTGGTTTTCATACAACAAGGTCGTCACGACGATCACGATGCTCGATCTCTTGACGGGAATCGGCAAAACAGTTTTCTTCGCGTTCTTCATCTCGCTCAGCGCTTGTTATTACGGCTTGAACGTTAAGGGCGGAACACGCGGCGTCGGAGTCACGACGACGAAAGCCGTTGTTGTTGCCTCAATGTCGATTTTGATCAGCGACTTCTTCCTGACGAAACTCTTTTTCGTGTTGTTTGAGAAGGGCTAGCCGATGGCTACAGCAACGCCCATGGGTACCGCCCCGAACGGTGTTTCGGACGAAATTGAAGTGAGTTTTCGCGGCTTTAAGAAGAGTTACGGCGAAAAAGTCGTCCACCGAGACGTTACCTTCGACCTCAAACGCGGTGAATGCCTTGGCCTCCTCGGTGGCTCGGGCGCCGGAAAATCGGTCATCCTTCGAAGCCTCGTCGGTCTCGAAAGACCCGATGATGGAGAAATTCTCTTCCAGGGAAAAAACGTTTCTCACCTGGCAGAAGTTGAACTGATCGAAATTCGAAAAAAAATTGCTTACGTATTTCAGAACGGGGCTCTCTTCGACTCGATGACCGTTTTCGATAATCTTGCGTACGCGCTTCGCGAGCACACGAACCTTTCAGAGCCCGCGATACGCGAACGGGTTCTTGCCGGACTTCATGATTTTGGCCTCGACGGAAATGAAAATCTTTATCCCTCGAGCTTATCAGGCGGAATGCAAAAGCGCGTCGGTCTCGCGCGCTCGATCATTCTTCAGCCACGGGTCGTACTCTACGACGAGCCGACAGCCGGCCTCGACCCGTACAACACACGCCGAATTTGTGACATGATCTTGCGTCTCAAAGAACGAGGCGCGACGGCCATTTTCGTAACACACGATATGCCCGCCGCATTTTCTGTCTGCGATCGAATTGCAATTCTGAAAGACGGCGTGATTCACGCAATCGGAACTCGCGCCGAGATTGAAAAGCAAGATCCCTGGGTCGGAAGATTTATTCAGGGCGAAGAGCTATAGGGTACCGCCCCACCAAGGGTACCGCCCGCTAAAGTAAATGAGCCGTGGGCTCGATGGAGTTGAAACGTGGACGCAAAAACGAAACGTATAGAGATGAAAGTCGGAATGTTCGTCGTCGTTGGGCTTATCGGCGCTGCGGCTTCGATCCTTATGCTCGGTGCGGACTTCTTGTCCTTCAAACGGCAAACGACATTCACCGCCCGCTTCTCGGAAGTTCAGGGCCTCTTTGCTGGTTCGATCGTTAGTCTCTCGGGGATGAAGATCGGAAACATCAAAGCGATCACGCTTTCGCCAGATCTCAAAATTGATATCTTGATGGCGATCGAACCGCAGTACGCCGACAAGATCACCGAAGGCGCTGTTGTTTCGATCAATACGCAAGGAGCGCTCGGCGATAAGTACATCTTCATCAAACCCGGTCCACCCGATGCCAAACCAATCGCCGGCGGTTCCACACTGCCTAGCGACGAAACCGATTTCATGAAGATGCTGACCGATCGTCAAGACGGCGTCGCCCGAGTGGTTGATCTGATCAAAGAACTCCACATCCTTGTTGCGAGCGTTAACCAAGACGGTAAGACAGCGCGCATGATCAACAACATGGCCGACGCGAGCGAAAAACTGAAAAGCACAATCACAAAACTCGACGCGCTTTTGACTGACATGAACGGTACGAATCCCGAAGACAAACGCGTGAAGAAGGCGATGATTTCTCTAGCGAACGTCATGGAGAAAGTCGACAAGGGCCAAGGAACGCTTGGCCAATTGATCAACGACCCAAGCGTGTATCAGGCGCTCAAAAATATGTTGGGACCATCACCGCGGGGAAAATTCATGAAAGAGATGGTCCGCGAAACTATTAAGTCCACGGACTAAACTTCGAGGGCGGGCCTTTGAGTTTTGTACCGGCCTACTTTTTTTCGACTCCGACGAGGTGGGGAAGGCTCCCGAACCGGTGGGCTTTGGGCGTTTCGTCGTTAGTGTTTCCGCCGGACGCGACTTCCGCCGTCGCTTCTGACACAGCGTTTTCGCCGAAACAACCCGACAAAGCGCAGTTGTGAGTGTGGCCTTCCACTTGGCCATATTTTTTCAATGTGGATTCTCGAAGCTTCGCGTTTTCGCCCGTCGCTCTTGCCAAATTCACCGCGCGGTTTTCTTTGTTGGCAGCCGCGCGATATTCAGCCCCACGAACAGAAACAATCGGTGCCGACAAAACTCGTTCGCACGCCTGTCCACAATCGGGACAATCTTTGTGGTGCGGATCGGACATCTTTTGCAGGTCGACAAAACAGCCGCCGCAAATTCCACAGTCCCCGGATTTGGGGCGGTACTCGTAAAATGGCATTCTTTAAGGATAACCGGGATCGTGCCCGAACGAACAGTCCAGTCATAAAGGCTAGGTCGTCGTCGCCTGGCGCCGGTTCAACGTAAACCTGACTTCTTTGCATGCGTCGGTCGGGCTTGCAGATTCGCGCAGGATCGCTTTATTCACTTTTTGGCGAATTTCTTCTTTTACAAACCAGAGTTCCTGCATCCAAGTCGAATGAGCGACCCAGACATCCAAAACCCCATTGTGAAACGCAGCTGGAGCAGTGATGTCGGCAAGCCGCGGCCCTACAATTTCTGCCCACTGAATCTCGAGCTTAAGCCGTAGAAAACCGACTCCGAGCGGCTTCTGGACATTTTCCATCAAGCCTTTTACAAGGTCGGATGCACCCAATAAGGTCTCGTCGCCTTTATAGCGGCGGGCCTTAGTTTTTCTGTCGTCAAAATCGCTCATTCTGTAACGTCCTTGGAATACAGACCTAGCATCGTGCGAATCAAGTACGCAAAGGAGTCTTAGATGAGTCGCGAAATTCACGTGGTAGGAGCAGGCCTGGCTGGCAGCGAATGTGCGCTGCAGTTGGCCGACGCCCTCGGACCACAAGGATTTCGCATAGTTCTGCACGAAATGCGCGGCACCGGAATTTCGACGCCCGCGCACCGCACATCCGATTGCGCCGAACTTGTTTGTTCAAATTCGTTTGGTTCGATCGCAGCGCACGCCGCTTCTGGACTTTTGAAATGGGAAGCCGAGCACCTGGGTTCGCACGTTTTGGGTACCGCCCTGAACTCTCGTATTCCCGCGGGTCAGGCTCTCGGAATGGATCGCGAGGTTTTCGCACGTCTCATGACCGAAAAAGTTTCCGCGCACCCTGCTATCGAAATTCGACGAGAGCTCGTCGATTCGCTCGGGGCAGTACCCCGACCAACGGTGATTGCAACAGGGCCCCTCACCCACGACTCACTCGCGCGTTCAATGCAGGAACATTTCGCTAAAATCACCGGCACCGATTCTGAATTCCTTTATTTCTTCGACGCCATAGCGCCAATTATCTCGGCCGACTCGATCAACGCCGCCATCGCATGGAAAGCGGACCGTTGGGACAAGGGCACCAAGGATTATTGGAATTGCCCTTTGACGAAGCCACAGTACTTTGAATTCATCGAAGCGATTCGAGCTGCGAAGAAAATCGAGTCGAAAGAATTTGAAAAAGTCGGACCCGAAGGAAAAGCGTTCGAAGAGACTCCGTACTTTGAATCGTGCATGCCGATTGAAGCCATTCTCGAACGTGGCGTGCAAACTTTAAGATTTGGGCCAATGAGCGGAAAAGGTCTGATCGATCCGGCGACCGGCAAGCCGCCGTACGCGGCAGTACAACTGCGCCAAGACAATAAAGAAGCGACGGCATTCAACATGGTCGGATTCCAAACGAAGATGGCCTACGCCGATCAAGCGAAAGTTTTCCGAATGATTCCGGGACTCGAAGATGCTGAATTTCTAAAACTCGGAAGCATCCACCGAAATCTGTATATCAATACACCGAAACTATTAAATCGCGACCTCTCGTCAAAAGCAGATCCGTGGCTCTTTTTCGCTGGGCAAATCACAGGCGTCGAAGGTTATTTTGAATCGACTTGTATTGGCCTGCTTGTCGCAAGGTTGCTAGCCGCTAAAATCGAGGGGCAGTACTCCCTTGATGCAAGCGACATCGATACTGCAGTTACAGTCGACGGTGAAAACCTGATGCCGCCCCGAGAAACCGCCTTCGGCGCAATCCACGCTGCGATCACCGACGAAACAAAAATAAGCTTTTTCCAGCCGACCAACATCAATTTCAGTCATCTACCGGATCCGCCGCATCCAGAAACGTATACGAATCATGGACGCGTCGAGAAGAAGATCAAAAAAAACGCGCAGGTGGGGCGAGCGAAAACTGCGTTTCGTACGTGGCTCACGCACACCGAATCGTTCGCACGAGTTTCCGAAAACTCTAATGTCGAGGCCGCCGCGTTAGCTCTTGTTCCGCCGCCGCCCCCCGTCTTGATCTCAACCGGAATTGTCCAGGTAGCGTCGAATTCCCTAACCACCGCATCGACGTCTACCCCGTCCGCCACCTAATCCGCTGGGTACCGCCCGGCTCTGTTTCTACGACGAAGATCTCGTACTTTCGACGCGGCTTATATGGAATAATTCGCTCGGTTTCAAGCGTGTTTCGGACGACGTACTTGAGCACTGTGCGAAAATCAAAACCCCAACGAACGATTCGCGTATAAGCCAACAATGTCCAAAAACTTCGCCGATTTTTAGGATGAGTCTTTCCCACAGACTGGGTACCGCCCCGATCAGCGCTTTCGCTTGCGGTCAGAGGATGGGCGTTAAGTATTTCCTGGGCAATCTGACCGGCAAATACTCGAAAAAAGTTTTGCATCGCTCGTCGACTCGGTGCCTTCACCAAACAATGGATATGATTAGAACAGATGGCCTTTTCGTAAACCTTCACCTCGAAACGTTTCGAGAATTTAAAAAGCGTCCGAAGAACGATTCGACGGTTTCGCTTCAAGCTTCGCGCACCGAACGCGATTTCGCTCCTTAAAACGAGGTGCACTGGATAATCGGTATTAAGCGGTCGCCGTGATCGCCGGCTCTTCACTGAAAAAGAGCCGCCGTGCTCACTTCGTCGCTTTCTCAAACTCGAAATTTTCTTCATCCCCGCTAACTCTGCAATCCCCGTTTTGCGGTACCGCCCCGACTCCTTTGATCCCTCGATGAACTGGTTCGAAAACCGGACGACGTCGAGTGGTTTGACGACCGTGTAGAGAGTTCGCTCCATCCGACGCTTCGTTCAGCAATGGGAGCGCCAGCAGCTTCTGTTTCGAACTGAAGCCATCCCGGGCGGTACTGGAGGTGGTGCCGAGATTGCTTCGGTATTCATCGTGAAAAAGCATTTCGCTCGAGCCCTAACACCGGGAATTCTAGTCATCGCCACGATTCTAGCTTCGGCGCTCGTGGCCGGCTTTACCACTCTTCGCTCCTCTCGTGACGTCGTCGAACGCCACGTTTCGGTGTGGGAAGAAGAAGTCGCACGCAATCTCTTGCTCAAAGGCGATGCTCGTCTTTTCGAAAAAATCCAACTGCAGATCCTCGACCTCGCTTCCGACGTCGAGACGACCGGCCCAAACGCTAAAATAAAGCAGGCAACCGGTTCATGTTTTGCGGGGCAAACCGTTAACGTTACCCTCTACGGCACGCCGGCCGGCGAGCTGCACGTTTGTAGATCGCCGCAAAGGCTCGCAATGCGAAGCCTCGCCTCGCCCGTCTTCGCTTTTGGAATTTTAGCCGGTCTTTTGCTGGCTTCGTGGCTCGTGCGGCGGTCGCATCAACAAGAATCCGATCGCAGACTGAATGAACTCGCGCTTCGTGTTGCGCACGACATTCGATCACCGCTGATGGCTTTAAAAATTGCTGCGGGCCAAGTGCAGGGAGCAACGAGCGACGCCATCGCCAGTCGCGACGTTAAAGTATTAATCGAATCGGCAACCGATCGCATTTCCGCCATTGCTGACGAATTGCTCAAACAAAATCGGCTCGATCCATCAGCTCCGCGTCCCAAGCCACTCGACGAGTCGATTCGTACACTGATCAACGAGAAGCGCCTGTTGGCTGCTGCTAATGTCGTCTTTGATTTCCGCGGTCCGAAAACTCCGGACGGATTGCAGCCAGCCATGTCTTCTTTCGACTTTGAGAGAGTTGTGTCGAACCTTCTGCAAAACGCGATCGAAGCAACGGCCGCAAACAAGACGGGCGAAGACGGCAATCAAAAGGTTTCCAGGATTTCGGTCGATGCGTCCGAAACGCCCACCGACATTTCAGTTACGATCCGCGACAACGGTATTGGAATCCCCGCCGAGGTACTGCCCCGTCTTGGCGAAGTCGGTTTTAGCTATGGAAAAAAGAGCGGAAACGGTATCGGTTTCTCGTCGGCTAGAAGTTGGGCGAGAAGTGTCGGCGGCGATCTCGATATTCGTTCGCTCGTGGGTACGGGCACTGAAGTGCGTCTGACTATTCCTCGATTATAAAACCGAGCTGCTCTTCAATCGACTTTTCGACCCCGGTCCGCTTTCTTTTTCGGCTTGTCCCGGCGGATACCGGAATTGGCAAAGCATTCGCCATCGTAAGACTCTTGAGAACGACCAGTGGCTCGCCGTTCGATCCTTCTGGCGCAACAGTCACGTTGAATGCGCGCTCGCGACATATCGCGCGAACCACTTCTTCTTTTGCCAATGGGAGATCGGTCTTCAATTGCAACTCTGAGATATCGAACGTCGTTAGCTTCACCCGAACCGAAGTCCCTTTCGGAAGTTCCACGTTTTCTATAGAACACGGAAATCGAACGAGAGTCGCAACGCCGGGCCGCAAGTAAAAGAATGGGGCGGTACCCCCAGAAGCGGGAAAAGAATCAGAAATCACCGATTGTTCGAGGTGGCTCACGCGAAAACCCCAAGGATTTTGGGCCGTGCGGTCGACTCGCTCGAGATTAAATTCCAAGCGCGTTTTAAATTCGCTGCGATTGACGAGACCGGCGGCGCGTTCGGCGAGTTCCACGTCGAGGTTGGCAACGAAATGCTCGGTTACACCTGGCAATTTCAGAAGACTCATCAGACGTGCGCGTTGTGCGACGTCTCCTCGAGTGATTTTTTCTTCGAGTCTTTCGATTTCGGCTATGCGCTTCGCGCGGTTTTCGTCATCGAGAAGAAACGCGGTGGCGACTTGCGACACTTTAAACGTACGCGACTCGAAAGTCTGAAAACGTTCGCTGAACTCGCGGGCAAAGGCGATACTTTCAAAAGCTTCAAATCCGTCGGCTCGAACCGTTGGCCGGGCGGTACCCCCCCGGGGGACAAAGCCGGGCCGCGGGACGAGGTCGAAGAGAATCAAGGTCGCCGTCACAGCCAGCGTGAAAGAAACGGCAGCGACGATCTTCCAAAATCCGATCGAACTCACTTCGACCCTTCCGTTAGCGG